>JAEUIL010000204.1 GCA_016794255.1 Planctomycetaceae bacterium
CAACGTGTCGTATCACATCGTGTTGCCGCACGACGAGATCGCCCGCAGCAAGGCGGTCGTGTTTGACATGATGGCCATGCTGGTCGGCTCAGCCGCGGCCAAATGGGTCGCGCTCGGAGTCATGTGCTCGACGTTCGGCGCGGTGAATGCGAACATCCTGACCGGTCCGCGGATCCTGTTGGCGATGGCTCGCGATGGGTTGTTGCCCAGGGCCATGCAGCAAGTCCACTCGAAGTACGAGACCCCGGCCAACGCGATTCTCTTGCAAGGTCTCTGGACCACGCTATTGATCGTTATCACGTTTCGCATCAGCGAACAGCCGAAGGACGCCTTCAACCAACTGACGGACTTCGTGATCTTTGGCGGCTCGGTGTTCTATGCGATGGCCGTGGCCGCGGTGTTCGTGCTGCGTTGGCGTCAGCCCGAAATGACTCGGCCGTATCGCACCTGGGGCTATCCGCTGACCCCGGCGCTCTACCTACTTTTCTTCGGAGCGGTGCTGCTCAGCCTGCTGTGGAACACTCCGCTGACGTCGCTCGCGGGCACCGCCCTGATCGCCACCGGAGCGCCGTTTTACTGGTGGATGAGCCGTCGCCGTTCGAGCCGGATGAACGGGTAAACGGACTCGCTCGACCCATTCCGCCGGTGATCGGCACCCCGCTCCCCTCCCCTGCCCCGTCCGGCAAGGTGCCCGGGCAAATTGCCGGTCAGACCGGAGAATCCTCCGATTTGCTCGGATTTCTGCTCCAGGAGCATCTTTGTATTTACAGCACTTTGCCGATACATCATGATAGCTGGATACTTATCCTGCCCTAGTCGCCCGAACTTGGCTCCCTCCGTTATCGGGCGACGACCCACATTCGACGAGACCTCGCATGCCGCCCCGCTTCGGCAAGCTGTCGTTCTGTGTGCCGCTCCTCGCGGCGACCATTTCCGGGTCGCTCGCCGATGCCGCTTCGTTCACCGTTTCTCCGCAGGCTATTAAGCTCGATCAGCCCGAGACCACGTTGCAGTTGCTCGTGGCGACGAAGCGCGAGAGCCGTTCGCTCGACGTGACCCGCGCGGCCAAGTTCCGCAGCGAAGATGCGTCGATCGCCACGGTCGATGAACTCGGCCTCGTCGAGCCGGTCCGCGATGGCAAGACGACTGTGGTCATTGAACATGACGGACACATCGAACACGTGCCGGTCGAGGTCACGGGCGTCGATCACCCCGCGCCGATCTCGTTTCCGCGCGATGTGGTGCCGATCCTCACCAAGACCGGCTGCAACATGGGCGGTTGTCACGGAAAGGCCGAGGGTCAGAACGGCTTCAAGCTCAGCGTATTCGGCTTTGACACGCACTTCGATCAAGAGTCGATCGCCCAGCATGCTCGTGGCCGACGTGTGTTTCTCGCCGCGCCCGAGCGTTCGCTGCTGCTGCGCAAGGCGACGGCGAGCGAGCCGCACGGCGGTGGTCAGCGGTTGGATATCGATTCCCTCCGCTATCGTCGGTTGCATCGCTGGATTGCCGAGGGGGCCAAATACGTGACCGACGACGCGCCGCAGGTCGTGCGCATCGAAGTCGAGCCGGCCGAGCAAGTACTGCTGGCCAAGGGTGTGCAGCAAGTCCGCGTTTGGGCTGTCGACGAAGCCGGTGTGCGCCGTTGCGTCACGACCGAAGCCGAGTACGAGTCGAACGCCTCGACCATCGCGGCGGTCGACGGTCGTGGCTATGTCCAAGCCAGCGACATCCCGGGCGAAGCGGCGATCTTGGCCAAGTATCTCGGCCATGTCGCGATCTGTCGGGTCACGTTGCCCCGACCGGGCGTCACGTTTCCGCGACCACCCGAAGTCAACTTCATCGACAAGTTGGCGTGGAACAAACTCGAACGACTCGGCATCGAACCGAGTGCGCTCTGCGACGATGCCACATTCTTGCGACGGACGTTCATCGACGTGATTGGCACGCTGCCGACGATCGACGAGACCCGGGCGTTCTTGGCCGACAAGTCGAACGACAAACGGGCCAAGCTCGTCGATCATCTGCTGAGTCGGCCCGAGTACACCGACTATTGGACGCAACGGTTCAGCGATCTGCTGCGAGTCGATCAATCAAAGGTCACGCCGGCCGGCGCGGTGGCGATCACGCGTTGGTTGCAACGCCAGTTCCGTGAGAATCGTCCGTATGACGCGATGGTTCGGGAACTGCTCACCGCCAAAGGCAACGTGAAGACCGAAGGGCCGCAGGCGTTTTACAAGGCGCTCGACACTCCCGAATTGCTTGCCCGATCGGTCAGCCAAGTCTTCCTCGGCGTGCGGATCGAGTGTGCTCAATGTCACCACCATCCTTCGGATCGCTGGGGGCAAGAAGATTACTTCGCGATGGCCGGCTTGTTCAGCGGTGTGACGCGTAAGAAGCTCGGCGACGGTGGCGAGGCGATTGTGCCTGCCTTGGCCAAGGACCTGCCGCATCCGCGCACCAAGGAACCGATCGCCGCTCGGCCGCTGGGCTCCGAGCCGATCGAGTTCGGTCCGCACGATGACCGCCGCGTGCATCTCGCTCGTTGGATGACCGACGAGTCGAATCCTTTCTTCGCGCCGATGATCGCCAATCGGCTCTGGTCGCATTACT
Organism: Planctomycetaceae bacterium; assembly: GCA_016794255.1. Lineage (GTDB taxonomy): Bacteria > Planctomycetota > Planctomycetia > Pirellulales > PNKZ01 > JAEUIL01. The sequence continues at coordinate 2,614 of JAEUIL010000204.1, forward strand.
TCGGCCGTGGCTTGGTCGAACAGATCGACGATCTCCGCACGACGAATCCCGCGACGAATGAGCCGCTGCTGCAAGAATTGGCGAGCCACATGCGAGCGGTGAAGTACGATCTGAAGGCATTCACACGCACGCTGCTCGCCTCGCGGTTGTATCAGCTTTCGAGTGAGACCACGGCCAGCAACGCGAATGACGACCAGAACTTCTCGCACGCCGCCCACAAGCCGATGCCGGCCGAGGTGCTGCTGGACGCGATCAACCAAGCGACCGGCGGGGTCGAGTCGTTCGAGGGTTGGCCCGTGGGCTATCGTGCGATTCAGATTTGGGACAACAAGCTGCCGTCCTATTTCTTCCGCATTTTCGGTCGCCCGGTGCGAGCGACGGTTTGCGAGTGCGAGCGAAGTAACGAGCCGAGTATCGCCCAGGCGTTGCACTTGATGAACTCGCCCGAGATTATGGAAAAGATTCAATCGCGCGGCGGGTTAGCAGCCCGGGTGGCTGACGAGCAGCCGCAGATTGACCAGATCATTGAAACGTTGTTCCTGAGCACGTTGGCCCGGTATCCGCGGGACGACGAACGGGCGACGATCCGCGCCGCGTTTGGCGACGAAACCGATCGCCGCCGCGCGACCGAAGACGTGCTCTGGGCGCTACTGAATAGCAAAGAGTTTTTGTACAACCATTGAGATGGGGGAATGACGAATGTCGAGGTTCCAATGACGAAAGAAGCACGAATGAACGAATGACGAATGCACTGTGACAGCCGCTTTCGTCATTCAGGCATTTGAACCTTCGTCATTCTTTCGACATTTGAACCTCGACATTCGTCATTCCGCGATCAATTCCCCTACCATCACGCTCTCCCCTACGTGCTCCCATGCCGCTCACTCATTACTGCGATCGCGTTTCTCGCCGTCAGGCTTTGCGTCTCGGTTCGGTCGGCCTGATCGGCGGACTCACCCTGCCCCGGCTTTTGGAGCTCGAAGCGGTCGCGTCGACCGGAAAAGCGCCCAAGGCCAAGAGTGTCATCTTCTTGTTCCTCGAAGGTGGCCCGAGCACGATCGACATGTGGGATCTCAAGCCTGACGCGCCGGCCGAGATCCGCGGCCCTTATCAGCCAATCGCGACCAACGTCCCCGGCACGCTTGTGGGCGAGCATTGCCCGCTCACGGCGCAGATTTGCGACAAGTTCACGATGCTCCGTTCGCACAGTCACAAGGACAACGGGCACGACACGGGCTACCACTATTGCATGACCGGCTACAAGGCCGCGTTTGCCGATGGTCAAGCGGGGGGCACACCGAACAACCTGTTATTTCCGTCGCTCGGTTCGATCGTCTCCCGCGAACTCGGCCCGCGCGGCAACATTCCCTGCTACATCAACTTGCCTGACCCGATGTCGGCCGGCGGCCCAGGGTTTTACGGCCCGGAACACGCTCCGTTCGTGCTTGAGACCGATCCAGTGCAGCCCGACTTTGAAGTGCGCGACCTGCGGCTCGCCCCGGGCGTGAACGGCGATCGTTTCGAACGTCGTCGTCGCATGCTTAGCGCTTTGGAAAAGAGCGAAGGTTCCGCCGCTGGCACGAATCGCCCAGCGGTCATGTCGACATACTATGAAAAAGCCTATCAGATGATCACGGCCCCCGACGCCCGTAAGGCGTTCGACATCACGGCCGAGAGCGACAAGACCCGCGAGCGTTACGGCAACACGTCACTCGGCCAATGTGCGCTCTTGGCACGTCGCTTGGTCGAGGCGGGCTCGCGTTTCGTCGGCATCGACAATGGCTCGTGGGACACGCACTTCTCGCAGTTCCCCAGCTTGAAAGAAGACCTGATCCCCTCGGCCGATCGGGCGTTCAGCGCTTTGGTCACCGATCTCGAAGAGCGCGGTCTGCTCGACAGCACGCTCGTGATCATGATGGGTGAAATGGGCCGCACGCCGATGATCAACAATCGCGCCGGTCGCGATCACTGGTCGATGACCCAAACGGTGCTTTTTGCGGGCGGCGGTGTGAAGCCGGGCCAAGTCATCGGCGCGACTGACAAGCGTTGTGCCTACCCGACGACCGATCCGTACGGGGTCGAGGATATCATTTGCACGTTGTTCCATCAGTTGGGCGTCGACACGACGAAGACCTATTACACGCCGCTCGGTCGTCCCGTGCCGATTTGCAACGGCGGTAAGGTTATCCCGGGCTTGGTGTAGATCACGAACAACGCCCAAGTCGGCGGCTCTGCCGCCGGGGACTGCATTGAGTTCGTGCCGTCCATCGTTATTCACGGCGACAAAGTCGCCGGTTTAGATGCAGATCACGAACTATCGTGACCAGCGCGGCAAGAATCGCTTCATCCGATCGAGCATGCTGGGACGCTTTTCCGCCTCGGGATTGCGTGGCGCAGCCGGGGGCGTATTCGCCGCAGCAGGTTGGGGCGGCGTGGTCGAGACACTCTTGATCAGCGTGCGGGCCAGCGCTTGATCCCCTTCCGGCACATGAGCCCGCAGATATCGTGGCCAGTAGCCTTCGAGCGATCGTAAACACTCGGCCAGATCGCCGGCCTTGCGCTGATACTCAATCGTAGTGATGATCTTCGACAGTTCCAGTCGCTCGGGCTCTTTGAAGTCGAGATCGAGCAACTCAATGTCGTCGACCCACGCCTCGCCGGTCCCGATCAGTTCCACGACCACCCGCAAGTTGGCGAGCGAGTCGCTGGGCAACTCGGGCACTTCGAGCAAATACTGGGTCCACGCGGCGTTGAGCGGCTGCGCTCCGGCGATCTTGCCCAATGTGGCGGCCCGCGACCAAGTGCGGCCTTGCGATTCGCTTTGCACGCCGACGCGAATCACGTTCGGCTGCTCCGCGTCGCTGACGCGCAGCCACACCGACAACGACAAGCGTCCCGTCGCGGGAACGGCGAACGGTCGACTGCGCAGTTCGGCACCGAACGTGCCCGCCGTGATATGCGCACTGTACCGACCGCCGTGCCGCTGTTGATCGTCGAGTTTGACCTGACTGCCCGCGCGGGGATCAATTTCCCAATCCGACGGCGTGAGCGTGCCGACCGGCGAGAGCTCGAAATCGGTGTTGGTCACGAGTTGCGGCAAGGTCGGATTGCTGAGCGTGGCGGCCCGTGCCCAGAGTTCCGCGATCCGGGCGTCGAGCCATTCGGACGCCTGATTCGGCAGCCGAATCGTGGGATTCGTCACTCGCGCCAGTGGCGACGAGAACACGCCGGTGACCACGTCATACGGCGCGAGATCGATCGTCCACCACCGCCGCTCGCCGTCTCCCTGCAAAGGCGGAAATCGCCGCGGTGCCCCGAGCGGATCGAGTCGGCAACCCTCGGGCGCTTCGACACTGAGCGTCACCGTCGCTTTCCAGGGCGAGTCGTTGACCAGGTAAAGATACGAACGCTGCTCGTCGGCAAAGGTCCGAATCGTCACCGGTGGCGTGGCCGGGGCGAGGGTCTCGAACCGAGTCGCGGGCAAGCTGCGATAACTCGCCACGAGATCGCGGAGTTCGTCTTCCTGACCGAGCGGCACGAGCCAACCCCCGTCGGCCAGCAACGTCGTGTCGTGCTTGGCGAGCGCGTGGGCAAATCGCTGGCGGTTCCGCGCTCCGGCCGGACTCGCTTCGGTAACCAGTCGCAGATTCGTTTTCTTGAACGGGCTCTTTTGGTCGAACGATGGCAGTCGCGATTCGAGCGGCGGATGAAAAAACAGCCAGGCCGGCTCGTCGACATCGACAAACTGTTGATCCCATTCGGTCGCGGCGTTGAACTCCAGATCGATAGCCGAGCCCGTGACCGAGTTCACCGGCGACTCACGCTCGGGGCGCATCAGCGTGACATGCGGCAAGGCGCGCAGTATCGCCGGATCGACGCCAACCGCGGCCCAGAGTTGATCGATCGTCGTCGTGCGCGGCAACGCGGGTCGCAACTCGCGATCCAGCTCGACACGATTGAGCAGGTCGCCCGGCAGCAGATGCAGTTTCGCCCCCGGCTTGCGGGTCGCGACATACTCACTCGCCCGTTGATACCACAGCGCGAGCTGCTGCGATCGCCACGCGAGCCAACGTGGCCGATGCTCGGCGAGCACCGCGGCCGCGCGATCGGTTTGCGAGCGGTGGGCGGCGAGACTGATGCCCGACTCTTGCTCGAATCGTGCGAGGGTGAGTGCGTCCAGTCCCCACTCGATGCCCGGGAATTGAGCGTAACCATCGGCAGTCATCTGAATCGCCACGCCGCCGAACGATCCGTGCGGACTGTAGCGATCGACCAACTCGGCGATCACGGCCAGCATGGCCTCTTGGACCTGCGGATGCAGCGGATTGTAGTACGGCCCGAGACCTTGTCGTGCGGCGTGAGTGGCCCGCCACGGTTGACCATCGACACCGACGAGCTCGATGCCTTGCGCCTGGGGACCGCCGGCGCGAATGCGTTGTTCGAGCAGCTTCAGCGGCGCGGCGAACTGCACGGCCGGAATGAGTCGCAACCCCTCGCGATCGCAATGTCGCATGAGCAACTCGACGACATCTTTCCGCAATGGATCTTGGCCCATGCTAAAGAACGCACCGTCATCATGACGCGAGGTTGGTTCGATGATGCGGCTTGGGTAGAGCGACGCTCCGTCGGCGAGCACCGAGACAATCGCGCCGCTGTAGCCGACATGGTTCAAGTATTCAGTCAAGCGCCGCGAGCCAGTCTCGAACGTGTGCCAATCGTGGAGCGTGCGACCGGTGTGAGCGCTGTTTACGTCAACCGCTTGCGGTGCGCCGAAGTTTTCTGCGAACAGCGGACGATCGTAGTACACCAGCCATTGTCGACCGGACTGGACGTTGCCAGCGATCGGGGAACGCGGCAAGGGGGCAGGCGGTTCCGGCAGGCGTTGCAGCGTGGGCCACGCGCTCTGCTTCTGACCGAGCAGACGAATCTTGCCATACACGGCCGACTGACCCGGACGGCGATTCGTGACCAGCAGCAGCGGCGAGTTCGTCCGCGGCCAGAAGATCAATCGATGACGCTCGATCGTCGGCGTCTGCTCGCTCGCTTCCGGGGGCAGATACAGGCCCGAGTCGAGTCCGATCGGAATCACGGCTCCCGCCGCGTTGGGTTCGACGATGCTGAAGCCCAGCGTCTGCGCGACGTCGGTCGGATACTCGACCTCGACGATATGCGGCTGACCAAGTCGGGTGATCGGCAGCGGATACGCTTCCCACGGCAGGTCCGCATCACGGGCGACTGCGCTGAGCCGAGCAAGTTTACCGAGCGGATGCTCAAACGTGTTCAGTTGGCCATTGCCCAGCGGCCCACGACGCATGTTCGGCAATCGCGGCAAACTTGCGGGCCAGGCGGCGAAGCGATCCCACCACGCGGCTTGGGCCGGGTCAATCTCGGCCAGCACGTCGAACGTCGGCGGTTGCGGTTCGCTGCGCAGCACGGGCTTTTGCGGCGCGACGACGATCAACTGCACGCGGCGTTCTTCGGTGGCATTGCGCAGCCCGATGCGATCGGTGATCGTCCGACGCGAGGCTTGCAAGACCAGATCGTAGACCCCTTCTTGCTGCGGCATCGTCACGGCGAGCGTGAGCGGCGTCTGAGCAGCGCCCTCGGCCGGAGCGGTCCACTCGCGATCGTCGCTCCACACCTGAGCGTTGTCGCTGCCGACAAGCCGACTTTGCAGTCGCAGCTTGCTCCCCGCCGTCATGCCTGACAACGCGGGCTCGACCGCCACGTGCCACACTTCGCCGGGTGTGAAGATCAAATGATCGCGGTAGAACTGAACGCGTAGTTTGTCACCCGGCGCGCGGCGGACCAGCAGACGTGTGCCAAGTGGGTCGAGTGAGCCGTTGTGCGATTCGTCGATTACGCTCGTTAGCGGCACGTCGATCGGCGAGGGGGGCTTGTTGTCGTCCAACCCCGCGAGTTCGATGCGCAGCATGGCTTCGCGCGGGGCTTCGATCGAAACGTCCAGGCCATCGTACGTGCGTCCCGATCGCCCTTGAACGGTGATGCGTTGCGTGTCGTTCCAGAACGTGGCACTCTCGTCGGCTTCCAGTCCCAGCGGTGCGACGTTGAACAACCGACCCTGCGAGAGGTTGATCGAGCCTTGCCAAATGCGCTCGGCGCTGCCGCCCCATTCGACTCGCAGTCGGACACGCACGGTCTCGGCCGAGACTATCGTCGTGGTAAGGAAGCAGAGCAGCCAAAGCGCACCCCACCCCAGATCGCGACTGCGCGCGATCAACCACGGCACAGCGATCGGACATCCATGTCCGAACATCAAGCCGATCAATCGGTTGAGAGAAAAGATGTCGCCGGACGGCCCGGGCCAACAAACGGTTCCGGTGCCAGCGACGGCGTGCGAGAAAGGGCCGCGGATTATAGCGATGGACCGAGGGGCGGCCCTACGGCAAATTGACCGACCTCATGGCCCCTTAGATCAAGCACAGATAGCGGTGCTGGCGAGGAGCGGCCAGCGGAGTAGAAGTTAAAGCCGCCCCACTCCCCTGCCCTGCTCAACCTTTCATGCTCATCAAGAACTCAGCGTTCGACTTGGTCTTTTGCAGCCGAGTTGATAGCAGATCCATCGCGTCGACCGGGTTCATATCGTTCAGGACTCGGCGGAGGACGCAGACGCGGCGGTACTCTTCGGGATCGAGCAGCATTTCCTCGCGACGCGTGCCGCTGCGGTTGATGTCGATCGCCGGCCAGACCCGTTTGTCGACGAGCTTGCGATCGAGCACGATCTCGAGATTGCCCGTACCTTTGAATTCTTCAAAGATCACGTCATCCATCTTGCTGCCCGTGTCGACGAGCGCCGTGGCAATGATGGTCAACGAGCCCCCCTCCTCGACTTTTCGCGCCGAGCCAAAGAACCGTTTCGGCTTTTGCAACGCGTTGGCATCGACACCGCCGCTGAGGATCTTGCCAGAATTCGGCACCTCGGAGTTCCATGCCCGGGCCAAACGCGTGATCGAATCGAGAAAAATGATCACGTCGTGACCGTACTCGACCAAACGCTTGGCCTTTTCGATCACCATTTCCGAAACTTGAATGTGTCGCGCGGTGTTCTCGTCGAACGTCGAAGAAATCACTTCGCAGTTGGGGCCTTTGACCTGCCGCTCCATGTCGGTCACTTCTTCGGGCCGTTCGTCGATCAAGAGCATGATCACGTACACCTCGGGGTGATTCGTGAGCACGGCCTTGGCCATCTTTTGCAGCAGAATCGTCTTGCCGGCGCGCGGCGGCGACACGATCAAACCACGCTGCCCAAAGCCGATCGGAACAATCAGATCGATGACGCGCATGCTAGTTTCTTCGGCCGTGGTCTCGAGCCGCACGCGTTTGTCGGGATGCAGCGGTGTGAGATCGTCGAAGAAGACCTTGTTGGCCAGCAGGTTCGGGTCTTGATAGTTGATCGCCTCGACGCGCAGCAGCGCGAAGTAGCGCTCGTTCTCTTTCGGCGGCCGGATCTGGCCCGAGACGACCGTCCCGGTGCGCAATCCAAAGCGGCGAATCTGACTCGGCGAGACGTAAATATCGTCCGGGCACGAGAGATAGTGATAGTCCGGACTGCGCAGGAAGCCGAAGCCGTCGGGCAGCACTTCAAGCGTTCCCTCGCCGAACATCAAGCCATTGAGCTTGACCCGTTCTTTGAGGATTTTGAAGATCAGATCCTGCTTCTTGAGCCCGGTGTAGTCGCTGAGATTGGCCTTGCGGGCGGTGTCGATCAACTGCGTCATCGACATCCGTTGCAACTCGGCAATGTGGATGTCGCCCGATTTGTCGTCGAAGCGGTCATCGGCGTCGCCCCGTTTGCCGGACTTCTCGGCCTCTTCGGCCAATTCCTCGGCCAGCGACAACGGCTCTTCTTCGAGATCGTACGGGTTGGAACCTAGCGAATCATTGGTCGCTGCGGGCGGCGACTCGGGCGCAGCATGACGCTTGCCCGGTTGAGCGCGGCCGCTCTTGATATCCGACATGTTGGAACTCCCAGAACGGGATTGACGGCAGCACGCGCATGGCATGCAGCGTCGAGGGGGGAAAAGAATCGAAACGGAAAGGATCGGGCCGATCTGGCCGCACGCCGATGGGACTTGATGGCGCGAAGCCAAATCGAAGGGTGTTTCTTAAGTAGAACCAAACCGGCGAGTCTTGGCAACTATTTTGACGCTGATCACGGTGGCTCGGAACTCACGAATCGGGGCTAGACACGGTTCGGTTCCAGTAACGTTCGTGGATGCGTTGACGACGACCATCAGGCACTCAATTCGCGCCAAAGTCGCGCCACCTGAGTGCGGGTTAGTTCGACATTGCCGGAGTTATCTATGCTATCGTCGGCTCGCTGGGCCTTAAAACTTAGCGATTCCTGCGCCGCTTCACGGTTGTTAAAGTCGGCCTCGGTCCAGCCACGAGCCAAGGCGCGTGACAACCGCACCTCGCGCGGTGCGTCGACGAAAATGATTCGATCGCAGAACTGGTCCCAACCCGCCTTGAGCAGCACGGGGGCATCGAGCACCGCTACGGTGTGCCCCTTCGTATCCGCCTGTACGAGTTGCTCCTGCAATCGTTCGCCGATCCGCGAGTGAGTCAAGTGCTCGAGGTAAGACAACTCGGCTTGCCCCGTCGGAGATTGCTCAAACACGATGGCCGCCAAGCGTTTGCGATCAATCTGGCCATCCGGGCCGATGATCGCTTCGCCCCAACGGGTCTTTGCCGCGGCAAGAATATTGGGCTCACGGAGGGTCTCGTGCCCGGCCCGATCAGCGTCGAGCACCACGGCGCCCAGACGGGCGAACTCCTGAGCTACGAAGCTCTTGCCGCTGGCCACACCGCCGATGAGACCGATGGTTTTCACGGCTGCACCGACACTGAAACGCAGAATCGCATGACCGATTCGCTTTCACTAGGCAACAAGTCGATTGTCGACGTCACTTCGTACCTCTCAGCGACTTACTCTTTCTCTGCGTTCTTCTCCGCCTCACCCTTTTTCTCCGACTCGGCCTTCTTGGGCACGGGCGGTTTCTCGACATAAGCCTCACGCTTCTCGTACAACTTCAACCGACTTTCGAGGTCGGCTTTGAACACGTCGAAGCCCATCGGGATGCCAGCGAGCGCCTTTTTGATCGCTTCCACGGCGTTGGTGAAGTCGCCGTTGGCGGCATAGGCGGCGGCCAGAGTGTCGAGATAGTGGAAGTCGGTGTCGCCGTCGAGTTCGATGGCCCGCTTGGCCGAGTCGAGTGCGAGCTTCGCGTCGCGGAACTTGGCGTCGGGGCAAGTCGACAGCAGCCAGGCGATTTGCTGGTACGCCAAGCCAAACTCGGGCGAGACCTGAATCGCTTGTCGATAGTCGTTCGCCGCTTGTTCCCAACGCGCGTTGTCGCCATGCAATGCGCCGCGATGCACCAGTGCCGGGGCCCAAGTCGCGTCGATCTGCAACGCCTTGCCGAAGTCATTGAGCGCCTGCGAATAGTTCCGCTGCTGATAATAGGCATAGCCCCGATTGGTGTACGAGCGCATGTCCTTGTCGTTCAACTTGATAGCTGCCGAATAATCCGCGATGGCCTCGCCCCATTTTCCCTGCGTGCTGAACAACTCGCCGCGGTTAAAGTACACCGCCGGATAATTCTTCTCGAGCTGCAACGCTTGGTTGAAATCGGCGAGGGCCTCGGCATTCTTGCCTGCGACGGCGTAGCTCACGCCACGATTGTGGATCGCCCGCCAATTGCTAGGGTTCGTCAGCACCGCCGTTTCAAAGTCCTTGAGCGCATCCTCGTCACGCTCAGTTTCGGCGCGCAACTCGCCACGCCGATTGAGCGACCAGGAAATCAAATCGTTGGCGTACTTGCGGCTCGCTTCGTTGGGGTTGAGTTTCAAACTCGACTGGCATTTGTTCACCACGTCGGTGAACTGTTCCTCGGTCTCGGCGCGTTGGCTCAGCGTGTAGGCCTGATTCAACAACTCCTTGGCTGAAAGCGTATCCTGGGCCTGCAACTGGTTTCCGGGCGCGGCGCTAAACAACGCTCCGGCCAGAATGAACGCACCTAACCACGAGCCGCAACCGCGCACTCGTCGACATTCGACATCCATGATTTGACTCCGCATCTTGCTATCCCCTTGCTCACGAATACTTACGCAACTTAACGCCACCACTCGCATTCGCCGCGGGCATCATGCCTGCGGTTCCGTCATGCTCCACGGATCGAGGGCCTTCGTCAACTCGTCGGCCGGCAGAATGTTCTGCTCCTGACACAGTTGGCGAATCGTCTTGCCGCTCTTGAACGCCTCTTTGGCCATCGCCGACGCCTTTTCGTAGCCGACATACGGATTCAGGCTCGTCACCATCGACAGGCTCTTCTCGACGCTCGCCTCGCATTGGGCGATGTTCGCTTCCATCTCCAAGGCACAGAAGTCGACGAAGGCCCGGGTCGCGCCGGCGAGCAAGCTGATCGACTCCAGCGTGACGTGTCCCATGACCGGCATCATGATGTTGAGCTGGAACTGACCGCCGGTCGCGCCGCAGACCGCAATCGCTTGATCGTTGCCCATCACCTTGGCCGTGACTTGCATCATGCTCTCGCACATCACCGGGTTGACCTTGCCCGGCATGATCGAGCTGCCCGGCTGACGGTCGGGAAGCATGACTTCATAGAAACCACAGCGCGGCCCCGAGCCGAGCCAGCGAATGTTGTTGGCCACGTTGAACAGCGTGACCGCGATTGTCTTAAGCTGACTGTGCGAATCGACGAGCCCGTCGCGTTGGGCGTTGCCTTCAAAGTGATTGACCGCCTCGATAAACGGGATACCGCTCTCCTTGGCGAGCGCTGCCGCCACGCGCCCGCCGAACTCGGGATGCGTATTGATACCGGTCCCCACGGCCGTGCCACCGACGGGCAACTCAAGCACCGCGGCCAAAGCTCGTTCGGCCCGTTCGATGGAGAGTTGCAATTGCCGCGCAAACCCGCCCACTTCTTGCCCCAGCCGCAAGGGCGTGGCGTCGGCCAGATGGGTGCGACCGATCTTGATGATCTTGTCCCATTGCTGCGCTTTGTCGGCGAGCACTTCGTGAAAACGCTTCAGGGCCGGCAGCAAGTCGTTCTTGATTTGCATCGCGACGGCGACATGGATCGCGGTCGGGAACGTGTCGTTGGTGCTTTGACCCATGTTGACGTGATCGTTCGGATGGATCGGCTTGCTCATTTGCAACCGGTCGCCACCCATGATCTCGATCGCTCGATTGGCGATGACCTCGTTGGCGTTCATGTTGCTCGAAGTGCCCGAGCCGGTTTGATACACGTCGATCGGGAATTGATCGTCGAACTTCCCTTGCGACACCTCGCGGGCGGCATCGAGCATCGCGGCGACTTGCTTATCATTCAAACGCACTTTGCCCGTGTTCATCAGCTTGCCCAGATCGCGATTGGCGATACCACAGGCGAGTTTGACAAGGCCCATGGCATGGATCAGGGCAGGCGGGAGCGGGGTGCCGGAGATCGGGAAATTCTCGACAGCCCGTTGGGTTTGAGCGCCGTAATAAGCCTGGGCGGGGACACGGACATCGCCCATCGAGTCGTGTTCGATGCGGAATTCGGACATGAGAAGACCTGAGTCGGGTGAGGCAAGCGGTAATCGGAAACGGACATGATACCGTTTGCCGGTCGAGTCATAAAGCCGCGAAGGGTGGCAAACGAACGCTTAAACTGGCGCTCCTTGCTAATCACGCGCCTCGGCAATTTCGTCTTCCCGGATCGCATCTGCTCGATAACTACTGGCCAGGGCACGCAGAACCCGAGCGGTGCGTGGCCATTTTGACTTGCAGATGATCGCATACTGTTCATATTGCTCGGCTAGCTCGCGTTCTTGCTTCCCACCCTCGTCGAGACTCTTGCCTACAACTCCGCGCTGATTATATCGCCCGATGTGAAACCCGCC
>JAEUIL010000288.1 GCA_016794255.1 Planctomycetaceae bacterium
GTTGGCGTCGAGCGCGAATTCGACGGTGCTCGAAGCTCGCGGCCGGAAGTTTCTGCTCAGCGACAACTTTGTGCCCGGGTTCATGACTGAACTGATGCGCAAGGACATGAGCCTGGCCGTCGCGATGGCCGATCGGCTCAAGGTTCCTACGCCCGTCGCGGCCAGCGCCTTGCAACAATACACCGCCGCGATGAACCAAGGTCACGGCGAGAAAGATTTCAGTGCAGTCTTGAAAGTGGCCGAGAACGCCGCGGGCGTGTCGATCAAGTCGTAACGCACTGTGTGCCGATGCCCATTGCCAGAATCGTGTGCCATGCCCACGTCGGCGTGGGCATGTTTCCCTGGGAAAACGCATGTCCACGAAGACGTGGACATGGCACACATCACCCAACGGTCTCACGACGAACGCACCTTGCCTCTTCCGTGATTCGCGGCCTTGCCGTAGGATCGGATCGATTCATAACTGTTCAACCGCCGAGTTTACATATGTCGACCCCATTGCCGATGGAAATCGATTGCCGCAGTGTGAAAGCCAAGCTCGACGCGGGCGAGCCGTTCGTGTTCCTCGATTGCCGCGAGGCCAACGAGCACGCCACGGTCGCGATTCCGCAAGCGAAACTGCTGCCGATGAGTCAGATACAAGCCCGAATCGATGAGTTGGCCGACGCCAAGCAGTCGCACATCGTCGTGCATTGTCACCATGGCGGGCGCAGCATGCGCGTCGCGTCGTGGTTGCGACAACAGGGATTCGAACAAGCTCAGAGCATGGCTGGCGGCATCGATCAATGGGCGATTGAGATTCAGCCGGGGATGGCGCGATATTAAGAGGCGCGAAACCGCAAGCGAAGGGGAGGCCGAGATCAAGTTAGTTCACGTCAGCTCAGCGGTTTGGCGACTTCGTCGGTGAAGCGAGCGAGAACCGTCGACCAATCGTGGGGCGGATCGCGGAGCAAACCGCGACTAAACTGACGGAGCAGATCACGGCGACGCTCGTCGGTGAGATACTCGACCTGACTCTTGCCATCCACACGGGCCCAAGAGCAACCGGCGAAATTCAGCACGCCGCGCGCTTCGAGCGCCGCCGACTCGTCGCTTGGAATTCGCGGCCACAGCTCGCTGCGATAACCGCGCCAGAACGCTCGCGAAAGTTCGAGATACGGTTCGTGCCGCGGGGCAAAATGCGTCGCCTTGAGCATGAGGTGCGACAGGAAAAACCCCAGGTCGAACGCGGGATCGCCGTAATGGCCGGTCTCGAAATCGACCATCAGCAGACCGGCATCTGAGAGCAGCAAGTTCTTCGGACTGAAGTCGGCATGCACGAGCGCACGACGATGGGCCAGCACGCTGTCGACGAGCCGTTCTAGCAGCGGAGCGTCGGCCGGGTGACGCTGGGCCACAGTACGGTAATACGGATCGAGACGCAGCTCGTCGAAGATCGCGCGATCGTCGAGTCGCGCCGCCACCGCCGCGTTGTTCCACGAACGAGCATGGAGCCGGCCGAGCAGCCTACCACACTGCCGAGCAATTTCGGGCTCGACCCGTTCGGCCAGCAGATCGCGTTTCCAGACGCGATGCTCGCGCGGTGCGGCGGTCATCGCGAAGACATATTGAGCCCGATCTTCGTGCAAGATGCGCGGCGTGTGAACTCGCAACGAGGGATCGTTATCGTGCGACAGGAGCCCGTCGCAAACATGCATCACTTCGACTTCGCGCCAGATGCGATCGATCCGTGAGAACCACGGCTCCGGCACGCGCAACTGCTCGCGGACCTGCTTCACCACAAAATCGCCGCCAGGATGCCTCGGCCGGGCGATGTACAGGACTTGATTCGACACGCCCCCGGCGAGTACTTGCACCTCAAGCGGTTCGGTGGGCTCGACCCAGCCGACTTGCCGCAAGTAAACGCTCGTGTTGTGTTCATCCAGCAGCAGCATGACGCGTGTTTCCGACGGGCCTGAAATCCGCCGGCCAAGTGACCGGCACAGATTACCCCACTATTTCGTTTCAGCCGCGAAACGATAGGAGTACACGTCGCCATCGCGGACCACGAAGCGGATGCGGATCGGTTCGTCCGCGAGTTTCGCCAAGCTCGCGTCGCTCTTCCAGCGATACGGCTCGGCGATCTGGTCGCCGTACAACTCGGGAGCATCGTCCAGCGTGAAGCCCGGCAGCGGTTTGCCAGCAGCGTCTTGTAGTTCGATCTGCACACTGCCCGCCGCCGAGGTGGCATAGTTGAGTACGAGTTGGTCACCCTTGAAGGTGATGGGCTTGGTGACGAGCTCGCCCGGTTTGGCGCCCGCGTGCAGCGACGCGATGCCATCGAGCCGCAGCACGCCCCGCCGCATGTGATGGTCGGGATAGCGATAGTTTTGCGAATAATAGAGGCTCATCTCGTCGGGCCCCGTCTGAATGAGGCCCCAGGCGGTCATGTTGCTCCGATCGCCCCAGCTATGCTGATCGCGACCGGGTCGAATGAACGCCTCGAGGAACGTGCGATCGAAATGAATCCCGTCGCGGCTGCTCAGGAACACGCCGTCCGAGATGCCTTTCTCTTTGTGCCCTTCGAGCCGACTGCGCGTGGGTTGAAAGCGCTTGGGAAACGAGAAGTAATAGTGCGGCGCACGAAAGTAGGGGGTCGTGGCATTGGTGTAAAAGTGCTCGGCGGGCGTGTCGCCCAAGTCAATCGGCGTCGGATCGCTCCAGGTGCGAAAGTCTTGGCTGGTCGCGACGGCCACGGCCCGCACCTTGTTGATGAAGATCCGGTAGTAGCAGCGATATTCTTGCTTCGCCTCGTCCCAGTAGGCCAAATTTTGCGAGTCGAACGCCCCTTTGGTCATGACCGGCGTGTCACCCAATTGCCGCCAGTGAATCCCGTCGGCCGACACATACGCCGCCAAGCCGCCGAGCCCGGTCGTCGACTTGAACGTCTGCACCGCTTTGTACCGCTCATCGTCGGGACAACCCGGTCGTGTATCTTTGAACGGCGTGAAGTTGTGCGAGGGATTGCCATACACGATGTTGTTCGCCTTCGAGCCGTCGTACTCGAACAGTCCCAGTTGCGGACGGGTAAAGGTACGACCATCGCTGCTTTCGGCCAAGCAAGCAAACTGCGGCGACTTCTTGTCCCCGTCGATCGCCGGCCAGCCGCGATAGTACATCCGCACTTTGTCGCCATCGCGAAACACGGTCACGTAGCCGCTGTAGGCGCGTTCCCAAGGAGCGTCGAACTTCAACGCAATCTCGGCGGGCCGCGGTGAATGCAGTCGCAACTCGGCGCCGGTGATCGATTCGATCAGGTGACGATCGACGAACAACTCGAGTCGATCATCAATCGCCTCGGGCTTAGCGGCTTGAGCCGACGAAATCGCGGCGAGTCCCACGATGCTGGTCAAATACACGGCACCGAACCAACGAGCGAGCGACATGAGCGAAGCACCAAGAGTGGAGGGCGAGAGGTCACGGCGGGAGCCACATTCTAAGCGACCCACGCGAGGCTCGGAAAGCAATTCGAGCCGTAAAAAAATGTGGCCACCGCGCGAAGCGACTTGCAGGTGAACGTCAATCGGACTTCACCATCACGACGGAGCGTGATGGATACTCTTTTTGAGTCGAGATCACCACGCTAAGTAGTGATGCCTATTGACTGAATCGTGTGCCATGCCCACGTCCGCGTGGGCATGTTTCTCGGGGAAAACGCATGTCCACGAAGACGTGGACATGGCACACATTCCCAAACGGTATCACCACCACGCTCGGGCCGTTGACCCCCGCGTCGTTCGTTGTCAAAATGGCGCGTTTTCACTTCGGTCCCACGTAGGCTGCGGAGATGTCAGAATGGTTGCGTTCGGTAAGCGTGTACTGCTGCTCGGCTATGGTTCTGTGGCTCGGTGTACGTTGCCGATTTTGGTCGACCATCTGCACGTCCCACTCGAGAATATCACGGTCCTCGACTTCGAGGATTACGCCGCCACGATCAAGCCCTGGACCGATCGCGGCGTCCGTTTCGTTCGCGAACAGATCACGCCCGAGAACCTGGGCAGCGTGCTCGGACAATACGTCTCGGCCGGCGACGTGCTCATCGACTTGGCCTGGAACATTGACTGCTGCGAAATCTTGCAGTGGTGCCATGACCGCGGCGTCATGTATTTGAACACGTCGGTCGAAGTGTGGGATCCCTACGATCACGAACTGTATTCGCAGCCGACCCAGCGAACGCTCTATCATCGCCACATGAACGTGCGCCGGATGACCAGCGGCTGGAAGCAACCGGGCGCGACCGCTGTGATCGAACATGGCGCGAACCCGGGCCTGATCTCGCACTTCACCAAGCACGCCTTGCTCGACATCGCCGAGCACGCGCTCGAAGACAAGAAGATCACTGGCACCGCGGCCGATGAAGTGCGGCAGCTTGCCAAAGATCGCACGTTTAACCAGCTGGCGATGAAGCTCGGCGTCAAAGTGATTCACTGCTCCGAGCGTGACACGCAGATCAGCCATCAAGCCAAGCATGTCGACGAGTTCGTGAACACCTGGAGCATCGAAGGCTTTCGCGAAGAGGGAACCACCACCGCCGAGATGGGTTGGGGAACGCACGAGAAAACCCTGCCGCCGAACGCGTATCAACACGCCGCGGGGCCGCGCAATCAAATCTGCTTGGCCCAGATGGGCATGAACACCTGGGTGCGCTCGTGGGTACCGAACTACACGATCCGCGGCATGGTCGTGCGTCACGGCGAGGCATTCACGATCTCGAACAAACTCACCGTCTGGGATGGCGACCGCGCGGTGTATCGCCCGACGGTTCACTATGCCTATTGCCCCTGTGACGCCGCGATCGCTTCGCTCAACGAATTGCGTGGCTACGACTACAAGCTCCAGCCGAAGTTGCGGATCATGGGAGACGAGATCAGCTCGGGCTCGGATATCCTCGGCGCGCTGTTGATGGGCCACGGCTATAACTCGTGGTGGTGCGGTAGCGATTTGAGCATCGAGGAGTCGCGGCGGTTGGTGCCGCATCAAAACGCCACCACGATGCAAGTGGCGATCTCGGTCGTGGCGGCCGTGATGTGGATGATCGAGCATCCGAGCCAAGGCGTGTGTGTACCCGACGATTTGCCGCACGACTACATCCTCGGCATCGCGAAGCCGTACCTCGGCAAGTTCATCTCGACCCCAGCCGACTGGACGCCGCTCAAACATTTCGAGAACGTTTTCGAGGGCTTTAGCATGGCCGACATCGACACGAGTGATCCGTGGCAGTTCAAGAACTTTCTGGTAGGAGACCGCAACTAGTGATTTCGACCAGCCAACTCAAACAGCTTGCGAAGGAACATGGCACGCCGATCTTCGTGATCGATCACGAACAACTGCGGAAGAACTACGCCCAGTTCAAGAAGCATTTGCCGCGCGTGCAGGCTTACTACGCCGTCAAAGCGAACTCGGATCCCGAGATCGTGCGGACGCTTTACAAAGCCGGCGCGAGTTTCGATGTGGCGTCGATGGCCGAGTTTCGGCTGGTGTACGACAACATCAAGTCCCTGCCCGCCAAGGAACGCCAGGCGTTCATTTGGGACAAAATCATCTATGCCAATCCGATCAAAGACATCGCCACGCTCGAAGAGTTGGACCAGTACAAGCCGCTGGTCACCTATGACAATCATGCCGAGATTCTCAAGCTCAAGAAGTACGCCCCCCACGCGGGTCTGATTTTGCGGATTCGCGTGCCGAACACCGGCGCGGTGGTCGAGTTGTCGTCGAAGTTCGGCGCGTCGGGCGGTGAGGCCGTCGATCTGATCAAAGCCGCTCATGACCATGACCTCAAGGTCGAGGGACTCAGCTTTCACGTCGGCAGTCAGTCGACCAACTTTTCCAATTACGTGGCGGCGCTCAATCTGTCGGCGCAGATCTTCGAAGAGGCGCACGCCCGCGGCTATCCCGATTGCAAGATTCTCGACATCGGCGGCGGTTTCCCGGCTCCGTACGACAAGCACGTCAAACCGCTCGGCGAGTTGGCCAAGACGATCAACGCCGAAATCAAGCGGTTGTTCCCCAAGGACATGGAGATCCTGGCCGAGCCGGGCCGCGGGCTCGTAGCCACCGCCGCGACTGCCGTGGCGGGCGTGATTGGCAAGGCGGTTCGTGATGGCAAGCAGTGTTACTACATCAATGACGGCGTCTATCACACCTTCTCGGGCGTGATCTTCGACCACATTCAGTATCACTTCAAGTCGTTCAAGAAGGGCCCGACGCAGGTTTGTTCCGTGTTCGGTCCCACGTGCGATGCCCTCGACACGATCTCGCTGGCCGAGGAGTTGCCCGACATGGAGTTGGGCGACCTCGTTTACAGCGAGAATGTCGGCGCTTATACCCACGCGTCGTCGACCTATTTCAACGGCTTCCCGCCGGCGAAAGTGATTCACGTGAATCAGTGATTCCGGTAGTAGTCCACGACTGCTGATAAACCGCGAACCTTCTGGCTCGTCGTTGGGTCCGTGATAACAGGGTTTGCGGGTATGGGGTCGAAGGTTGGTTCGCTGAGTCGGGAAGAAAGGCGATTGTTAGCGCGCATGTGTCGGGTGGGCAATTGCCAGAATTGCTTTAACCCGGCCGACCCGTGCAGTTTACGCCGATTACAACGGCTGCACGGCTGGCGCGTTCAGATTGGTCTTGAGGACCGTTTGACAGCCGGAGTGGCCGAGATATCATACTGTGTTCCGGGTCGGCACCTCCCGCTGGCGGAGACTGTCCTGGCACGAAGCGCACATAGCTCAGTTGGTTAGAGCGCCACCCTGATAAGGTGGAGGTCCCAAGTTCGAATCTTGGTGTGCGCACTCGCTCGTCGAGAAGGAGGCATTTCTCGCGAGAATCGCAGCGCTATTGCGGCGATTTCGACCGGACGGGGACGTAGCTCAATTGGGAGAGCACCAGCTTTGCAAGCTGGGGGTTACGGGTTCGACCCCCGTCGTCTCCACTAGATGTAAGTGCAACCCGACTCTTAACTTAGGATACCTGCCGGCGTTCGGCAGTGTGGCATCAACATCGCTAATTCCTCAGCAGTACTACTGAGGATCGATGGAGGTCTCACATGCCACGCCCTTCTAAGGTCCCCAATTAAACGCACCACAAGGCCTCTGGACAGGCCATAGTGCGAATCCAGGGCAAGGACCATTACCTCGGCTCGGATGCGAGTCACGAGGCTTACCAGCGTTTGATCGCCCAATGGCGAGCGGGCAAACAAACACAGCCACCGCGCCTGGCAAGCATCCCGATCTCAAGTCAGGCCGTGACGGTCAACGAAGTCTTGCTGACACACGTCACGTTTGCCGAAGGTTACTACGTCAAGAATGGCAAGATGACGCCTGAACTCGACGAGATGAAGTTCGCATTACGACCGGTTCGCGAACTTTACGGCCGACAACCAATGAGCGACTTTGGCCCAACTGCGCTCAAGACCGTTCGGCAGTATAATCGACGAGCAGGGACTCTTCGATTGCTGTTCGACGGCGTCATAGGTCACCTTGCTGGCGAATAGATGACAAAGCAACTGAGGATCTGGCAATCCGTTCACGGGCAGGGAAGTCAGATGCATGAACTTGGCCGCGACAAAGTTACCGGTAGTTCGATCCGATTCGACACCGTCTCGGCGCACACCAGCCTGCATGTCCTCGTCCATCTCCTGCGTCGTCGCGGCGATTGGCTCCCGAAACGCTTGCATGATGTTTTCGTCACCGGTCAAGACATGCACGACCTAGACCGATTTTGCGGCTGACCAAGTGAAATCGAAGCCGACGCGGCGATTCTTGCAGGTGTTGCAAGTGAACGGCTCACCACTGCGCGGATGTAAAATCTCGCAGAGCCGATCGAACGATGGCGTGTCGACGCGGCCGACCAAACCGACCAGTATAGCTCCCTTCCCGCGCCAATGGTCAATGTGGGTCAACGCTAACACAGTAATCCGAATTCGCGAAATACGATTTGGCCTCGTCTGCATTGGATTGTGCCGTGATCTTCGGCATGTTGCTTTCTAGCGCTATACATTGACCTGTTCAATGCATTTCACGGTCTCCACACCATTGGTATAGTGTTCTCGCCTCCGAATAGCCGCTTCCGATTTGGGCGAAATAGGATGATCCCTGCCCGCTGAACACCTTCTGTGCCGAGCCAAAGACTTAGGGGGGAAATGACCGCGACGACTGAAAAACACTCGCGAGCGACATTGGATTCGGCGACGCGTCCTGAAAAACGGAACTTCGCACAACATCAAAGACTGTACGTTGAATAGTCCGTCGCAGAAAATATCCTGTCAAACCTCACGCGGGGCAGCGTCCCCTAAACCTCATATCCTCTGGACACAACCATCAAGCCAATCGTGATGTAACTGAACGGTACACACCCGCCGAGAGCCGTGAGCCCAGCATTTCTGAAAGAGCAATAGGGTTCCGCAGACACTACAATCGCTCTGAGCAACGTATCTTTGAATAGTCAATCAATCACTTGAACTGAGCTTGCCAAGTGGCGAAGGCGGCGAGAAGTTCGCGCAGTCGCTCGGGCTTCTGCGCGGCCAGGTTTTCCCGCTCGCCGAGATCCGCGCTCAAATCATATAGTTCTGGCGGCTGATCGTGTTGCATCACGACTTTCCACTTGCCGCGGCGAATAGCTTTCATCTCGCCCGTCTGCCAAAACAGCGTTCGTTCGGCGACCGGTTCATTTCGTAGCAGCAGCGGCACCAGGCTGACACCGTCGAGCGCCGCGGGACCGTCGACCGCGGGCAACGGAATGCCCGTCAGCTCCAAGCAGGTCGGCAACAAGTCCATAGTCATCGTGGTGGCGTCGCGGACGCTGCCGGCGTTGATTCGGCCAGGCCAACGCACGAGGCACGGGACGCGATGCCCTCCTTCGTACATGCCGATTTTGCCGCCACGAAGTGGTGCGTTCGAGGAGACGTTCTTCACTCCCGCATAGTGGACGTAGCCGCCGTTGTCCGAGGTAAAGACGACGAGCGTCTTCTCATCGAGGTCCAACCGCGCGAGGCATGCAAGGACCTTACCCACGCCGTCGTCCAACCGCTCAACCATCTTGTCGACCACGCCAGGCACATCGACCGCCGCGTGAGGTCCGGTCTTTTGTGCGTTGTCATAATCTCCGCCGACCTGCCGATAGCTTTTGTCGTCGGGCGTCATCCAAGGAAAATGCACGGCCAGATGCGGTAGATAGAGAAAGAACGGTTCTGTGCGATGGTCCTCAATAAAGCGAACGGCTTGGTTCGTGAGCAAGTCGGTTGCGTAGCCCGCCTCGTCAACGGACTGCTCATTGCGCCACCAGTCGAGTCGTCCGTAGCGATCCACGTGCGACGTGTAATCGATCCCGCCGTGTCGCGCGCCGTAAAAGAGATCGAAGCCTTGGCGATTGGGAAGCGCGCTGCTATCGGGACGCGAGCCGAGATGCCATTTGCCGATGGCCGCAGTATGATAGCCCGCCGTTTTCAGGTACTCGGCGATAGTTCGCGCCTCGTCGGGCAGACCTGGACTCCGCTCGCTCAGAGCTTCGACCACGCGCGAGCGCTGTTGATATCGTCCCGTCAACAACGCGGCACGGGTCGGCGAACACGAAGCTGCGTTGGCATGAAAGTCGGTCAGCCGCAGTCCTTCTTGCGACATGCGATCGAGATGCGGCGTGCGCGCCCGTCGGCCACCGTAGCAGCCCAAATCGCCATAGCCCAGATCATCTGCCACGATAAGTACTATGTTGGGTCGCGTTGCAACATCGTCAGCCACGACGGTGGCGAGTTGCGACAGTGCGAGCACGCTAACAAGTCCCGCAATCAAGCACTGATACACAACCTGCCTCCATCGGGAATACGGATCGCAAGATGGCCAGACAACTATGCGATAGGACCACGTTTCGCGTCTGATTCCACGCCGAACAGCAGCTTGACGCTCGGCCGAGATAACACGATCAACGTAAACACGCCGAGCACCGTGCCAAAGGGGAAGAAGAGACACGACACGGCCGCGACAATCGTGCAAAACAGATGCGAGCGGCGCTGGCTGAGACGTCTGCCGGCAAGGAACAACACCGTGGCCAAGGTCCACATCATCGCGACGATGAACAGCCCGATGATGACGAACAGCCAACCGAAGAGCGCGGGGGCATTGTCGTGTCCCGGGCCGTCAAAGCGACCGGTCACGATCATCAAACCAATCGTGATGTGAATGAACGGGACACAACCGCTGAGAGCCGTGAGCCCGGCGACCACGTAGTGGAAGATCGACAACAGCCGCAGGTGTTCTTCGTCCTGGTTCATCGTTTGACCTGAGTGGTCACGGGCCCGTGGCCAAGCTTCAACAGCCGCTGCGACTCTTTGAGCATGAACTTGGCATCGGCGAACGGCTCGTAGCTGATGTCTTGCCAGAGGACATTGCCCGAGGCGTCGAGCAACAGCGTCGCATGCAGCGGCAGCTTCTCGAAGTCGTCGTAGGCCCGATACGCTTTGAAGACCTGCATCGAGTTGTCCGAAACAATCGGGAACGGATACTTGCCATCCTGCTTGGCATCGACCAGCGATTTCTTGATGTCGGCGACGGAGTCGGTGCTCACGGCCAGAATCTCGATCCCGGCGCGTTGAAATTCTTCGGTCATCGGCTTGAACGCGCGGAGTTGCTCGACGCAATGCACGCAACCGAAACCGAGATAGAAGATCAACACGACCGGCTTACCGCGGTACTGTGTAAGCGAAATCTGCTTGCCATTCGCGTCGGGCAACTGAAACCCCGGCGCGGGCGAAGGCCGCCAGGCGAGTGGTCCCAGTGAATCGAGATCCGGCCGCGGGCCCAGGTCCGCAGCGCTCTCGGGCTTAAGCCGCCAGTCGTCCGGCAGGTTCAGCGCTTTGGCCACCGGCGCGAGTCGCTTGAAGATCGGCGCGTCGAGTTCGCTGTATCGCGCGAGATCGCGGAGTTGCTTGAAGGCTTCTTCGGCCTCCTTGGCTTTGCCGACACGCTGCAACATATCGACGTAGTTGGCGAGCGGATGGACTTGCTTGTCGGCCGCGTTTTTGGCCTCGAGTGCGGTCTGCTCCGCCTTGGCTTTATCACCGGCGGCGAAATGCACCCGACTGAGCAGTTCTTTGCTGACATTACCCGCCTTTAGGAAATGGGCGAGCGCCTGCTTGCCGTCACCTGCGGCGAGTTGCTCGTGCCCCTTGAGTGATTGAATCGCATGTTCGAGCGTCGTGACCCGAGCATTGAAGCCGTTGCGAGCGTCGGTCTTGGCCTTGGTGACTTTGTCGGCGGGCTGCTTCTTGTCTTGAGCTTCCTTCTCGGCCTTCGCACCTGCTTCGTCCTGCTCTTTTTTCAGCTTCGCGAGCCGCGCTTCGACATCGGCGACGAGCTTGAGGCCGTCTTCCTTACGTCCTTTGGCAAAGTACGCAGCGCCGAGAGCCCGGACCCGTTGCATGTCGAGGTTCGCGTCGTCTTGCGGATCGAGGTAGCCGCGCTCGCTCAGTTCGATCAACTCGTCCCAGAGTTCGTAGCGAACCGCGGTCTCCAAGAGCCGGGTGCGACCGAAGTTCGGCGCGCCGCTTTTGCCGCCGCCGTTGTGTTTCGGATGTCGCGGCATCTCGATCAAGTTGGACGCCAACTGGATGCCCTTGCGCGGCTGACCGATGTAGTTCAGATTGCGGATCAACCACTCATGATTGTGGGCGTAGTTGTGAATCTGGTCGGGCATGATCCGGAACTGCATCATCTGGGCATGATCGACCCGCGACGCAGCCTCTTGTTGCCAGACGCCATCGGCATAGCGTTTGACATGCGAGTAGGTATGGCCCGGCATGTGCCACATGTGTGCGATCGCGGGCGATGACGGACCGCCCCACGCGGCGCTGTGCAACGCTCGCTGCGGCTTCTCGGCATCCCAGAGGTGAATGATGTAGTGATGCGCCGGATGCTTGGCGTTCTTGGCGAAGATTTCGCGTCCCAAGGCCGAGGCCGCTTCGTAGCTGCTGATCGTGATCCCCCTGCCGTGATTGACGTAGATCTGCAACAGCAAGAACGCTTTGGCTTCGAGATCGTCGGGGTACTCATGGACGATATTCTCGAGCCGCCGGACATACTGCTTGCGGCGATCGACGTCTTTCTTCTTAGGATCGGCATAGAACTCGTTGAGCGCCTCGATCCAGAGTTTCTCGTACGCGCTTGCTTTGTCCTTACGCTTGAGCGCTTCGCTGATGAAGCCCTTGGCTCGCTTGTCGTTATTGACGTTGGCCATGGCCATGCCCCAATAGGCGCTGGCGCAGTCGGGATCGAGCGACGCGGCTTGACGAAAGGAGCGCTCGGCCTCGAAGTACCAAAAGCCATGCAGTTGGCCGACACCTTGATCGATGAACTTTTGCACCAACGGCTGCTTGGTAGTCACGGGAAAATGGACATCGCCGCAACCGGGAATGAGCACCGCTGCTTGACGTGGGCCATCGTCGAAGGCGTCGCCGTGCAACGAGTGGCCGGGAAGCGGGCCGGGGGCGGCTTCCTCGACCGAATCGGGCTTTGTGTCGGCGGGCTTTGTGTCGGCGGGCTTTGTGTCGGCGGGCTTGGTGACGTCGGCGGGTTTGGCAGTGTCCGTGGGCTTGGTAGCAGCATTCGATGCCGGAGTCGCCGGCTTGGAAGTTGGCGCGGCGGGTTTGGCTACCGGGGGCGTCGCTTTGTCCGGTGCGGCGGCAAATGCGGCGGGCAACGCGATCAACGAAATCCCACAAACTCCACCGACGACCAACATTCGCACTGCATGTCGCATGAGATGAACTCGCTACTCGAAAAAAACGCTTGGCTCGAAACAGCCCCTAATCATCGGCGGCTTACCGTCGTCCGCTCATCACCGGCAGCGGAGCGCCGAGCGTGTCGCCGTTGGCTTTGAAACCACCGCCGTCAACGTCGACGTAAATCGGATTCGACACCGCCACGGGCATCGTCTTACTGTGTTGCGGACCGCGCACCGGTCCCATCGTCGAATTGATCCCCGCCGTCGCCACGATAATGTGCTCGTCGGCTTTCAACTCGAGCGGGATCGATTGCTCGAACTTGACCACACCGCCCGAGAACTTGCCGGGCGTTTTGGCGCGCGTAAAGTTCAGCTCCTCGACGAACCGGCCCGAGACGAGCACCTGCACGCGATCGATGTCGTACCAGTTGGCACATTGCACGCGAACATTCAGCGTACACTTGCCGTTCGGCGCGACCACTTCATCACCGCACGTTCCCTTCCCACGCTCGCCACCCTGAGCCGCAGCGAGCGACACCTCGAGATAAGGCCCGTTGGTCATGATGATACGGCCACGCTGCGTCGATTGGACCATGTCGGCCGTTTTGATCTGGGCCGGGTCGTCGTGCGGACTCTGTACATAGATCCGCAAGAAACCCGAGCCGTGGAAGTTGTAGTGAGCGTCGGTGTTGACCACGCCCGCGATCCGGTAGCCTTGGTTGAGCAATTGCAACCAGTTGAACATATCGTTGTTGTTCGTGGCTCGCCCGGCCCCGCCGAGCAACGGCCCCTCAAAAATCGTCTGCGGCGGATGAATCTCGATGCAGTCGAGATGCGGGAACACTTTGCTAAAGCCGGCGTCGGGCTTGCCGTCGCCATCGCGGTCATAGAACAGATGCCCGATGTCGGGATGATTTTGCTGCACAACCTTCTCGCTGTTCGCGTCCCACATCGCGAGCCGAGCGACTTTGACTTCGACGTCGGCATCGCTCAGCGGTGCGCCGTTGTCCTGAATCCGCGGCTTGAGCACGAGCGGAAAGGCGTTGTGGTGATTCACGTCGCCGGGCAGATCGGTGAGTTCGATGCCCGTGCAAGTCGCCAGCAGATTGCGCACTCCGAGACGCTCGAGATGTGGTTCGTAGGACGAGAGTCGATTGTGCTCAGTGCACGGAGCATACTCGATGTGCTCGCACAACAGGTTGAGCACGCGACCGAGTTGGCTCGCCGTGTTGTCGCCCGAGGGGCTGCTGTGACTGTGATAGTCGGCACTCACCCAACCGGGGCTTTGCACGCTGCGAATGAGCGTCGCGGCGAGCGGAGTCTCGGCCCCGCGGCGAACGTCGATCGTGCTGAACACCGCGTCATATTCGGTACCGTAGCTGACGATGCATTGGTACTTGCCCGGGGCGAGCGCCTGCCGAAACACGCCGTCATGCGAGTAGTACAAATTGTGAACGGTGTGCTCGCCGCTCTGATGATTGAAGAACGGATCGGTGCCGCCATCGAGTGCTTTAAACTCGACCTTGCAGGGAATCTTACCGCCGTTCTCGGCCGTGATCTTCGCGACGACATAGCCCGGCACGGGCAACTCGGCGGTGGTCACGCCCGGCTTGAGCTCGACACTCTTCTCGCCATGCGGTTGCGAGGTGATCTTGGCCGTGAACGGACCTTCGTCCTCAGGCAGATGCACGACCAACTTGCCGTCGGCGCTCGTCCGGGCCGTGGCGTAGTCGTGACCATCGACGAGCAACTCGACATCAGCAGCCGCCACGGGTTGACCCTGAGTATCTTTGACTTCCAGCGTCGACTCGACGAGTGTGTTGTGAGCCAGATGCTGGGCCACCTCGCGCAGTTGAGCGTGATGCCGGCCTGGGAACACGCGGCGGATCAAGCGGAACTGCGAGCCGGGCTCGATCTCGACACTCTTCTCGTCATCGACGACATACCGCGCGGCCAACGTTCGTTTGTCGAGCGCCGTGCCCGCTTCGATCTGCGCTCCGTCGGCTACGATGCCATAGGCTTGATCCCACCATTTGTCGTAGACCCAGTACATCGCAGTCTCGCCATCCTCGACGCGCTCAAAACTCTGGTCGGCCCGGAGTTCGTCGACCGGCGTGATCGTGAGCGGCTTGTCGGTCTGATTGTGCCAGGAGGTCTCGACCAAGACGAATGCGTTGCCGTCGGTGAGCGTGTAGCGAGTTTCGATCAGCGGGGCTGCGGGGACCTGTTCGGTTTGCACCGTCAGGTGAACGGTCTCGGCTTTGATGTGCGCTTTGGTCGGATCTTCGATCGCCGGGTCCGCGCCGTTCGGGGCTTCGATTTGCACCTTGCGCCAGTCGAGCGACTTGCCGCCGGGATAAAACGCCGAGAGCTGATCATTCGGCTGAGCGACCAGCGTCAGATCGATGATCGCCCCGCCGACGTTGCGGACCGTCATGTTGGCATTCCGCCCGGCGCTGGGCTTCGCCACGACGAGCGTGATCTTGTCGTTGCGCAGCACAAAATCGCCGTAGATCCGGTCGGCTTCTTTACCGCCCGCAGCGTAAGTGTCCCAAGTAGTACGGGTGAGCGTGACAAGCTCGGCCGCCGGCAGATGCGATGCCAGCAGCGAGTAAACTATCGTCACGAGTGCGATGACGCGACGCATGTTGGGGTCTCGCGAGGGGCAGAGAACGGGCCTGGCGGGCGTGAGGGGCGGGGCGTGCAAATCACGGCCAAGCGGGCAGGAGCGACAGCATTGCATACTCGGGTGCGGCCGACGATTCGTCAAGCATTTCCGACTGAAACACCGATATTTTGGCTGAATTCCGAGCTGGCTCTGAACCGCACACCCACTCAGTGTCGTGATCCGGTGTGGCTGGCTTGCCTAGCCGCGTGACCAATCGCCGCTAGCATGGGAATTGCCCTTAGCGCCAGCGACTGCTTGGAGTACCGTTCGCCGCCCTGTTTTGTGGTCTTCCGTCGCTCATTCCCGTGGGTTGCTACCGTGTCTGCCGCCGAGTTTGCCGAGCCGGGTCGTTGGCTGGACGTGACCAGCGAGCCCCCGTCGACCGGGACACCGGCCCGAGGACCGACTCCGCCGGCTCGCTCGTTCGTGGGGATCCACTTTAGCTGCTGCGACGTGTACAGCCGGGTGTACTTGAACGACGAGCGCGATTCGTATCTGGCTCGGTGTCCACGGTGTTTGCGCGGCATGAAATTGGTCGTCGATCCCACGGGGAGCACGGCCCGATTCTTCGAGGCGAGCTGATGACGATGACCGATTTCGAAGTCGAACGTTGTACGCGGCACTGTGCGGCCAGCGGTCGTCCACTCGTCGAAGGGGAAGATTTCTTTTCCGTGCTGCTGCCCGATGGGACGCAACTCAAGCGACTCGACTACGCCGTCGAGGCGTGGCCGGGTCCGCCTGCCGAAGCGATCGGCTGGTGGAAATCGAAAATGCCCACCAGCGATCACAAGCAACCCAAGCTCGCCCCCAGCGAGATTTTGTTGAAGTTGTTCACCGAGTTGGAAAACGTGCCCGATCAGCGCGATCTGCGCTATGTGTTGTCGCTGCTGATGATTCGGCGTCGCATCTTGCGGCTCGAGGACACGATTCCCGACGAACATGGCGGCGAGTTGATGATGCTCTACTGCGCGCGCGACGAGAGCACGCATCATGTGCCGATCGTCCTGCCCGACGCGGCGCGCGCCGAACAGATCCAAGACCAATTAGCGAAGCTGTTGTTCGTCGGGGGTAGCGATGCGAAATAGTCGTCGCTCCACCGTCGACGCTGTGTTCCGTGAACGCCGGTTTGCGGCGCTCGCGTCGTTGTTCGCGCCCGCCATGTTGGCCGGAAGCGGCTGTGCGAACATGAACCAGTTGTTCCCGCAAGGGTCGACGGCCCGAGTGTTGCCCACCGCGCCGACGTTGACCGACGTGATCGCGGTCATCAACAACAACACGAATCTCGTCCGCTCGTTGTACTCAGCCGACGCATCGCTGAGCGCGCCGTTGACGCCCACGTTGCGTGCGACCTTAGCGGTCGAGCGACCACGGCGCTTGCGACTTCGTGCCGAGACAGCGCTGACGGGCCCCGAACTCGACGTCGGAAGCAACGACCAGTTGTTCTGGCTGTGGATGAAGCGGCAGACGCCACCGTCGATCTTCTACTGCCGACATGAACAGTACGCCCAGAGCGCCGCGCGGCAGATGTTTCCGGTGCAGCCCGAGTGGTTGATCGATGCGCTAGGGTTGCCGAGTGTCGACCCCGCGGGCCAGCATCAGGGGCCCACGCCGGTGGATCGCGGCAAATTGCGTTTGCAGTCGCAGTTGATGAGCCCGTTCGGACCGCAAACGCGGACCATCGTGATTGATGCGGCCCGCGGTTGGATTTTGGAGCAGCAGCTGTACGACGCTGCGGGTCAGCTCTTGGCCACGAGTCGCACGAGCAATCACACCCGTGATCCGGCGAGCGGTGCGACGTTACCGCGGCACATCGAGATTCATTGGCCCGCCACGCAGTTTCAGGCGAACATCGATTTCCGCTCGGTGCAGGTCAATACGCTGCTCGGCGCTCAAGCATCGCTCTTCGATCTGCCGCAGATGGGCAGCACGCCGGCCATCGACTTGGCCACGCCAGGTTTGAATCTGCTCGCGCCACGCTAGGCGACCTTCTTCATTGT
>JAEUIL010000424.1 GCA_016794255.1 Planctomycetaceae bacterium
GCCCGGGTTGGTCACTTGGACCCAGAGCGTGTCGATCGCCCCCTCAGCTTCTGCGGGCGAACAGAACTTCTCCCACATCAGTACGGTGTGATGGCCGGGTTTGGGATTGATCCGTCCTTCTGGCAAATTCCAGATCTTCTCCGCAGTGTGTCGCCCTTTCTCGTCATCGACTCGCAGGTCGCCCGGCAAGGCGTGAGCCAGAGTCCCGACCTCGCGGACGGTTCCGCACGCCGAGGGCTGTCCAGTCAACGACTGCGGACCATCGCCGGGTTTGCCGAAGTGACCACTCAGCAGGTGAATCGCGTGGATGAGATTGTTGATCGCGGTTCCCTGCGTGTGCTGATTGACTCCCATGCACCACAGGCTCGTGATCTTGCGAGATTTGTCCGCGAACAGGTCCCCGAGCATGGTGAGCTGCTGCCCGGAGAGACCGCTAATCTTGGCCGTATGAGGAATGGTGTACTCTGCAACGGACTGCTGAAACTGCTCGAACGAGATCGGTTCGCCCTTGAGCGTTTGAGGCGTACCTGGTCCGCGGAAGTTGCAGTGCTTCTCAACGAAGTCACGGTCCCAGGCATTCCGTTCCAGCAGTTGGTGAGAGATGCAGTTGGCAATCGCGAGGTCGGATTGCGGCTGCATCACCAAGACGTGATCCGCCTGCGCACTGGTGCGGGTGTATCGCGTGGTCAGGTCGATCAGTTCAACTTTCTGTCCACGCAATCGCCGGTCAACCACCCGACTAAAAAGGACGGGGTGCATCTCCGAGAAGTTGTTCCCCCATAGGAGCAGCACATCGCAGTTATCGAGGTCATCGTAGCAGTTGTACGGTTCATCGACGCCGTAGGTGCTGATGTATCCCGTGACGGCGGAGGCCATGCAGAGGCGGGCGTTGGGGTCGATGTGATTGTTGCTCAACCCGCCTTTCATGAATTTGTTCGCGGCGTAGCCTTCTGGGACGGTCCACTGCCCCGAACCGTAGAATGCGAACTTCTGCGGGGCGGCGTGAATTTTCTCGGCGATGATCTTGATGGCCTCGTCCCAGGAGATGGGCACCAGCTGGCCATCCTTGCGTAGTTGTGGCGTGCGCAAGCGGTCCTCGCCGTACAGGACCATGCCGACGTGATACCCCTTCACACACAACAGGCCTTTGTTGACCTCAGCTTCGCGATCGCCAGTGACGGCGACGACTCGATCGTTCTTCACGCCGACCATGACGTGACATCCCGTGCCACAGAATCGGCAGGGAGCCTTATTCCAGGTCACACCTGGAATGATCGGTAACTCGACTCCGCCGGGTGGTGCGGGCGTCGCGGCGAAGATCGAGCCCTTCGCGAGACTGGCCGCTGCGGCGAGCGCCGAGGCTCGGAGAAACGTCCGGCGATCGGTCGGGGATGAATCAAACATGTGACGTGGTTCCCACCAGTGTGGAGAGTGAATCGTAGCCCGATGCGGACTCGTCAAAACTCACAAATGCGACCTCGACCTGCACAACGCCGGGCAACCCCTCCACCCACTCGTGCCAGTAGCGTGAAGTGGTGCCATCGGGGGCTTCCACCACCACAGGAAGCCGCAAACCTTGCCGCTCTCCCAGTGTCAGAGCTGTGATCGATTCCAAAGCGGCGATCACGGCGTGGGCGGCGTCCTCGTTGGTGAGTGTCACGACAAAACTGCTGATCCACATTGAACGGATTCCTCAGACAGCAGGGAGTATGGATAGAGAGTATCGTCCATGCTGCCCATAAACAAGAATCCAGGAATTCTTTTTCTTGATTGCAAGATCATTCGCCGATAGACTCCCGATGTGCCTCGTGTCGTTAATGAATCTGATTCCATGAATCTTCATTCCTCGTTTCGAATGCTCCTCCTGATTGCGTGGCTGAGTCCCGCAATCAGCGCGGGATGCTCGCGCAGCCACACGGATGTCGCCGAAGTGAACAGCAGGAAATCAACTACGCAGTCGAAATTCCCGACCGAGATTCGACAACCGCCCGTTCCACAGGGGATTGCGACGAACGCCGTTGATCCTCACGGAAAGCCTGTGCAGCTGCAGTGTGCCGCTTGCCACAGTGTTCGGCCTGCTCAGATGACCACTGCCCGATCGGCCGAGCTGGATGAGTTCCACCAAGGGCTCAAGGTCGCCCATGGTCAGTTGACTTGCGTCAGTTGCCATCAGGCCAGTGACGGTTACTCATCGCTCAAGCTGGCCGATGGTCGATCGATTCCGTTCGTGGATTCGATGACTCTTTGTGCCCAGTGCCATGGAACCCAGTTTCGCGATTATCAGCATGGGGCACATGGCGGGATGGAAGGGCATTGGGATTTGACGCGGGGTGGCCGCACGCGAAATCACTGCCTGCATTGTCACGACCCGCATTCGCCGAAGTTCCCCGCGTTCTCTCCGGCTGCAGCTCCTCGCGACCGTTTTCCGCCTGCTATATCCGGAGTTGCTCATGAGTAACGGAGCCCCATTTCCGACACTCCCAATCCTCGATCAGGAGCCCAGCAATCGGCGGGGGTTTCTGAAAGCGTGTGGGGCGACACTGGGTCTGGCCGCGTGGGCGACGGCTCTCAAGCCGCTCACAGAATGGGCTCAGGATGTGAGCGTGGAGGAATTCCTCCAGAAGCACTACCGCGAGTTGACTGCGGATCAGAAGCAGGCGGTGTTTCACCGGTTGGAGGAGGATTGCCGCAAAGAGCACGGCGTCGATGTCACCATTTCCGATCCACAGGCAATCCCGGGAGTGCAGTTCGCGTATGCCTTGAACCTCAGCGTCTGTATCGGCTGTCGCAAGTGTGCGGAAGCCTGTCATATCGAGAACAATCACGACCGCGCGACCAACAACTCCTACATCCGCGTGTTCGAGATGGAGATGGGCGGCATTGACTTCGAGCAAGGGAACGCAACCTACGACCACCCGGTCCCGCAGCCCGGAAAGTTCTATATGCCCGTGCAGTGCCAGCAATGCGAAAACCCTCCCTGCGTCAAAGCCTGCCCCATCGAAGCGACATGGCAGGAACAGGACGGCATCGTCGTCGTCGATTACAACTGGTGTATCGGCTGTCGCTACTGCGAGGCCGCCTGTCCGTATCATGCTCGACGATTCAACTGGGAAGCCCCCCAGATCCCCGCCGAAGAGATTAACCCGGACCAGGGATATCTCTCGAACCGCATCCGCCCTCAAGGGGTCATGGAAAAGTGTACGTTCTGCCTGCATCGAACCCGCGAGGGGAAAATGCCCGCTTGCCTGGAGGCCTGCCCCACCGGCGCCCGCGTCTTTGGCAACATGCTTGATCCCAACTCCGAGATCCGCTGGGTGATTGAGAATAAACGTACGTTTGTTCTCAAGGAAGAACTTGGGACGAAACCTCGCTTTTACTACTTCTTTGATGAGTGACCCCGTGTCCACAAGCTCTCCGCAGATCACGACACCTGTCGGTCGTTCAGGCGATCTGATCGCGTCCTACCCCCGCTTTCTGTGGCGGGCTCTCCAGGTCGCGACCGATGGCAATTGGCTGTTCTACGGCTGGATGACTCTGCTGACCGCCATCGCTTTGGTGGGAGCCAATGCCTGGGCCATCCAGGTCCGGGATGGCATGATCGTGACCAATATGTCCGACCATGTCAGTTGGGGGTTGTATATCGCCAACTTCACATTCGGCGTGGGACTGGCGGCGGGCGGAGTGATGATGGTCATTCCCGCTTATCTGTACGACGATGAAGAGATGCACGAACTTGTCATCATCGGCGAGGCGGTCGCCGTCGCTGCCATTCTGATGAGCACGCTCAGCGTGGCCGTCGATCTCGGGCGTCCCGACCGCTTCTGGCACTTGATCCCCGGCGTCGGCAAATTCAATTGGCCGATGTCGATGCTGACGTGGGATATCATCGTGCTCAATGGATACCTGGTGATCAACCTGCATATCGTGGGTTATCTGCTTTACATGCGATATCTTGGTCGCAAGCCGAATCCCCGTTGGTATGTCCCCTTCGTGTTCCTCTCGATCATCTGGGCGATCAGCATTCATACCGTGACGGCCTTTCTCTACTGTGGACTCGGCGGCCGGCCCTTCTGGAATACGTCTTTACTGGCCCCCCGGTTCCTGGCATCTGCTTTCGTGAGCGGTCCAGCTTTTATCTTATTGGTCCTGCGAATCCTGCGGAGTACAACGCACTGGGAATGGTCCCCACGACCGGCACAGACGTTGATTCAGATCATTCGCGTGGCGATGTCGGTCAATCTGCTGATGCTGACCAGCGAGTTATTCACGTTGTTCTACACCGGGAGTGGACACGCGGCTGCAGCCAAGTACCTCTTCTTTGGTTCCCATGGAGCCATAGGACTGGTGCCCTGGATCTGGGCTGCTATCGCGATGAATCTGATCGGAACAGTGTTGTTCTTCATGCCATCTGCGCTGGAACGAGGAGGCGTTCGCATCATCGCCTGCCTGCTCTGCATTGGAGGGATCTGGATCGAGAAAGGAATGGGGCTAGTGATCCCGGGATTCATTCCGTCTACACTCCACGAGATTGTCGAGTACACCCCCAGCGCCACAGAGTGGAAGGTGACTGCGGGTATCTGGGCCTTCAGTATTCTAGTGCTGACGATACTTGTGAAGCTGATTGCCGCCGTGCGCCAGCACTCAATTGCCATGGGAACGCACTCATGACCCCCTACGGTAAAGTCGCGCAAGCGGCGATCTCTGCCGCCAGTCTGCTCGCGGAGAATTTCTCGACCGATGGCGGAAAGCGGCTGAATTCTCGCGAGATCGCCGAGAAGCGTAAGCTCTCGCAGGCCATCGTCGCCAAGGTTCTGACGACACTATCCAAGATTGGAATTGTCACCGGTTCACCCGGCCCAGGAGGCGGCTACTCACTGGCCTGTCATCCCAAGCAGGTCACTCTGCAGCAAATCGTCGCCCCGTTCGAGCGCCAGGAACCCAGCCTGTCCTGCCCATTCGGCGAAGGCTGGTGCGGCACAGGACCACATTGCCCACTGCATAAACAACTCGAACGACTGCGCGTCCAAATGTCGGAGTTTCTCAACAGAACCACTCTCGCCAGCTTCCAAGCTTGATCAAAACCCTTTTTTCTTGAAGCACCGGCGAGATACCGACTGCCTTGATTGCCGTTAACACGTGGTTGCACGCGCGCTCAAGCTGTTGCTCATCGGCGACCAGTTGCGCCAATTGTTGATTGCGCCAAATACGGCTACGCCTCACATTGGGCAGTCTATTCCGATCGTACGACATCGAACTGTCGTGCCATAAGTTCCGCATCACCGATCCCGATGCGTGTTGAAGGGGACTCCGTGGCGGAGCAGTTCCGCGCGACACGATTCACACCACCTACCCGACAGAAACAAAGGAAGTGCGATGCGACCGCTTCGCCAGTTACTTGTCGCGGCAATGCTAGCAGGCCCGCCCGCTTACGCGCAGGAACCCGCTCTGGACCGTGCGCCGATCTCACCCCTCGCGGTGAGTGAGACCGAGTTGGCTGAGCCGACGGATTTCGCGTCCTACAACGAGGCGGCCGATCCGGCTGCGGCAGACGCGGCATCGTTGGGTCCCGAGGAAGCGAAGAAGCAAGCAGCCGAGGCCAAAAAGAAAAAAGAGTCGCTGCAGAAAGCCATCGCCACGGCCTACGCACCTGTTTTCTACAACAACAATTTCAAGTACCTCTCGAACCCACTCTATCACGACAGCCATTTGGGCGAAGCGCTCAAACAGATGCCGGTCAGCTCATGCTGGACGCTGGACGTCGGTGGTCAATATCGTCTACGACATCACTCCGAACGTGGCCTTCGCGGTTCGGGAATTACCGGCGTCAACGACGACTTCTTGTTGCAGCGTACCCGGCTTTACAGCAACCTGGCCTATGGCGACGATTTCCGCGTCTATGCCGAGATGATCGACGCCGTGAGCAGCTACGAGCGGTTCGCGCCGCGGATCATCGAAGAGAATCGGGCCGACATGCTAAATCTATTTGCCGACGTGAAGGTGCTCGACACCGGCTGCGGCAATCTCAAGTTGCGAGCCGGTCGACAAGAGCTGCTCTACGGCTCAGAGCGACTCATTTCGCCGCTCGATTGGGCCAACACCCGGCGGACCTTCGAAGGCTACAAATTGATGTGGCAGGGCGAGGATTGGAACATCGACACGTTCTACACCCGACCCGTGACAGTAAGGCCCAAGGTGTTCGACAGCGCCGATTACGACCAAGAGTTTTCGGGGATGTTCGCCACGTATAAAGCCGTGACGAATCAGACGTTCGACGCGTATTACCTGAATTACTTCAACGGCCGCGCACCGCAACGCTTTCAGTACCAAACAATCGGCGGTCGTTGGTCGGGTACCGAGGGCCCGAACCTCTGGGAACTCGAAGGTGGCGTGCAGTTTGGCAACAATACTGCCGGCAGCGGTCACGGTGCGGGATTTGTCACCGCCGGTCGTGGCTACAAATGGGACGACCTTTGCTGGAAGCCGACGTTGTGGGCCTTTTATGACTGGGCCTCGGGCGGGCCAAACCTGGGCCAACGTCAAGGATTCGACCACCTGTTCCCACTCGGACACAAGTACCTTGGCTTTATGGACTTATTTGCCCGTAGCAACATTCAGAGTCCGAACCTGCAACTCACTTGGCAACCGCACAAGAAGGTCAAGATGCTGGCTTGGTACTACTACCTGTTCCTGTCCGACCCGCGTGACACACCGTACAACCTGAACATGACGCCGTTCAATCCGGTCAACAAACCGGGTAGTGCCGAACTGGGGCATGAGTTGGATCTGTTGACCACGATCAATCTCAACGCCCGACAAGATATTGTGCTCGGTTACTCGCATTTCTTTACGGGAGCTTATTACCGCACGACACCTGGCGTGCCATCGCAAAACGACGCGAACTTCTTCTACACGCAATACCAGGTGAACTTCTAACGGCCGGTCGTAGCTGCCACGAGGCCAGTGCGGCCACGGCCATCGCATCGAAAGTTCATTCAAACAGCAGGGATTCGAGGAATTTCGTGCTCCAGGCGGCCCGTTTGCGTTTGCGCTTTAAACTTCCCTCCGAAGTGTCCCGTTTGAGCAGACTCAACACGAATTTTCGCAAACATCCAAAGTTCTCCGCTGCATCACCGTTGCGAATGCGGCTGTCGTCCTCGCCCAACACGACATCCAAGACCCAGTGCATGCTTTCGATCTGCCAATGACCACGCACGGCCGTGGCAAACTCCTTCACCTTGGCAGCACGACTGCTAATGTAATGTCGCACGTCGAACGTCTCCTTGCCCTGATGCTCGGTCACATTGATGACTTGGCCGATGGTCGTCAGGCCTTTCCAATCTCGAACGAAACGTTGCATCGATTCAGGAAGCGGCGCCGTATAGTAAGTCCGCGTTTCGTCTCGGCCACGCGAACGTTCGCTGGTGATGTGTTGACGACAACCGAAGTCCTTGAAGTCCTGCTGCTCGTGGCGTGTGAGAAAGAACTCCGCGATCGCCTGATGCAGCGAGGGTTGATTGTCTTTCACCGCCAGCACGTAGTCTCCGCCACCGGCGACGATCTGCTGTGCGATCTCCTTTTGACAACCCATCGCGTCGATGCTAATGATCGCGCCGCGCAGTTCCAACATCGTCAGCAACCGAGGAATTGCCGTGATTTCATTCGATTTCTCATCCACCGCAACTTGGCCCAGCAGCATGCCTTGCCGTGTCGCCCAGGCGCTGACCAAGTGCAACGGCTGCTCGCGCTCACGAGCGCCGTGCGAACCACGGAGCGTCTTGCCGTCGATCGGCACGAAGCGTGGTTGATCTTCGTCGGTGCTGTCGACCACGAGCGAAGCGATCCAATCGACGAACGCCTTTTGAAACTCTTGCGGCTTCAGCAGCGCGAGCACACGGCCGATGGTGTCGTGCGAGGGAACGCCGGTTAGTGTAACGTCTGTTCTGTAAAAGTGGCTTGGCTATCAGATGCGATGGGTTCGACGTAGCGAAGGCGAGCGCAGCGAGCCGAAGCGGAGTCGAACCCATCGCCCGAGTTGAAGAAGCGGGGCAGATCGGTTCCTGTGGTTTGTTATCACACCAATCTCAGGAGGTCCGACATGACCCGCGACGACGAATCTAACCCATTTCAGACCGTGCTCCAACTCTTGGCCGACGAAGGTTTCGACGGCTTCGCTACGGCACTGGAGATTCTCTTGAACGAAGCGATGAAGCTCGAACGGGCCGCCGTCCTCCACGCCGAACCCTACCAACGCACGCCCCAGCGACGCGGCCACGCCAACGGCTTCAAGTCCAAGACCGTCCTCAGCCGCTTGGGCAAGTTGCAACTGGCGATCCCGCAGACCCGCGGCATCGAGTTCTATCCCTCCGTCCTCGAACGAGGCGAGCGGAGCGAACGGGCCTTAAAACTCGCTCTGGCCGAGATGTACGTGCAAGGCGTTTCGACCCGCAAAGTGGCCGCGATCACCCAGGAACTCTGCGGGACCGAGGTCACCAGCATGCAGGTCAGCCGGGCCGCCGCGCTGCTCGACGAAGAACTCTCGGCCTGGCGGAATCGAACCCTGGGACGAACGCCGTTCGTGCAACTCGATGCCCGCTACGAGAAAGTTCGTCACGGCGGAAGCGTCGTCGACTGCGCGCTCCTCATCGCCACGGCCGTCACGCCCGACGGCAAACGGACCATCCTCGGACTCAGCGTCTCGCTCTCCGAAGCGGAGGTCCATTGGCGGGAGTTCTTGCAATCACTCATCGCTCGCGGCCTACATGGCGTCGAATTCATCACCAGCGACGATCACTCCGGACTGAAGCAGGCTCGCACGGCCTGCTTCCCCGGCATTCCCTGGCAGCGGTGTCAGTTCCACTTGCAGCAGAATGCCGCCAGCTACGTCCCCCGACAAGAACTCAAGGCCCCCGTCGCCGCCGATCTGCGGGCCGTCT
>JAEUIL010000390.1 GCA_016794255.1 Planctomycetaceae bacterium
CGGCCGAGGCTGTTTGATCCCGAATTGGCCGCCACGTTGCTCGCGCTCGCGCAGTCGACGACCGCTGACGCGCGGCCGCTCCGGTTTCGCTTTCCGAGCACGCCGGTGGCGCGGATCGCGGCTCAGGCCATCGCCCGGCAGTGGACGGCGCTCGGCGTGTCGGTCGAACTCGACGAGTTGCCGCCGGGTGACTGCGGCTTGAATGACACGGGCGACTTGTTGTACGCCGAGGTCAGTATGAGCGAGCCGCTCGTCGATGCCCGCACGCTGTTGGGTCCCGGCTCGATCGCGGGAGGCAACGTGTACGTGACTCAGACGCTCGATCAACTCGATCGGGTAACCGAGTGGAGCGAAGCGCGGCGATTGCTGCGGCAGATTCAGCAGCTTGTGTACGACGACGCGACAGTGATCCCGTTGTGGCAACTGAACGATCACTACGTGCGATCCACGCGACTGAACATGGCCGGGGCTCGTCCGTTGACGTTGTATCAAAACGTGGAACAGTGGCAGGTGAAGCTGGCTCCGCCGGTGGAGAAAGACCCGCTCTGGCCCGAGGTGGCGAAGCAACCATGATGCGCACCGTTCCCACCCATCGCGCGCGGTGTGTCGCTCTCAGCTGGCTCGTGCTGCTCGGCTGGATCGACGTGTCGATGGCGTTCGCTCATCCCGCGGCCTTGTGGGAGTTCGCACCGTATCGAGTGAACGTGATCGTCGCCCACTGCGAGGCATATCCGGGCGAGTCACGGTTGCTGAGTGAATTGACGAGTCGGCTGGAATCGCAAGCCGCCGCAGATTGGGGAGCGGCGGCGGAACTGCGCGTCGAAACGCGGCCGATGGCGGCGGCGGCGCAGTATTGGTACGGACTCGAGCAACCGCCGCTCGACGAATGGGTGGCGCAAACTCAAACGACCGATGACAAGTTGCTGATCGTCGCCTTGCGCGAGCAACGGTTGCGCGTGCGGGAACTCGATCTGCGGTTGAAGCACTGGAGCGAGTTGATCGACGAGCCGCTCGGACCGCGTGAGTGGCACGCCGCGCAAATCTGGCGGGCAATCACCACAGTGTTTCAGCCGCTGACATTGATCGACGATGTCGACGGACAAACCGTTCGCCTGCGGAGTCGCGCGGCCGCGCTCGTCGATCCTGCCATGAAGTTCTTTCCGCTGCAGGTCGACGACGTGCTGCGTCCCATCGTGCGGGCCGAGTCGCGTCGCGGCCAACCGTTGATCGCGCCAGTCGAGTGGACTTGGTTGCGAGTTACGAACGTCGAACCGGGCGCGATCGCGGCCGAGTGGTACAGCGGGTATCGCAGCCCGTTGAGCGGACGGAGTCGCGGACAGACGAAAACGTATGCACTACTCGCACGACCCCGGCACGCGGCGACTCGGCTCACGCTCGTAGCTCAGGAACGGCAGCGTCCCTTGAGCGGCTACGAGATCTTTGCCCAGGCGGTCGATCGTGATGAAGCCGAACTCCTCGGCGTCACCGATCACTTGGGCACGCTGACGATTCCGCGACAGGCAACGAACCTCGTGCAGTTGACCGTCAAGCATGGCGACGAAGTCTTGGTGCGCGTGCCGCTCGCCCCGGGGACTTCAGCCGAAACTCGGTTGGAGTTGCCCGACGATCGTGCCCGGCTCGAAGCCGAGGGGCTGACGATCGGTTTGCAGGAACAGATCGTCGATCTCGTCGTGCGACGCCAGTCGTTGATTGCCGAGGCCCGGGCGTCGCTGAGTCAAGATAAACTCGACGAGGCGTCGCAGTTCGTGAAGCGTGTGCAGCAACTGCCGCCGATCGAGGTGTTTCGCGCCGAACTGCGCAATCAACGACAACGTTTGCAAGCCAGCGACGGCGCGGTACGGGCTAAGATCGAGCGTCTGTTCCGCGATACCGAGACGGTGCTGGCCACGTACGTCGATGCCAAAGAGCTGGATCAACTTGAACGCGAATTGATCTACAAGCGAAAGGCGAAATAGCCAATCGCGAGTCCCACGAGCAGGCCGACGACGAGCGTACCCAAGGCGATCAGCGGCGTCTGACTCCACGGGAACCGATAAGCCGGCAGGGCTGTCGCATGGGGCAACGGATTGGAATTCGACGCCAGAATCGGTCGCCGCGGGACGACGTTGGGCGATGTCTCTTCAAAACCCGCGTGGGTCGACTGCGAGCCGAACGATGCTTGACTCGGACTCTCGCTCGAGCCGGGCTCTTCGGCCGTTCGCGCAAGGAAATACGGCTCGGTATCGGACAACGGCGACGGCGGGACCCGCACGCCGGGAATGAACCGAATCGGTGGCGGCGTGACGTTTCGGGCCGGTTCATGCGGCGCGCGCGGCACGGCGCCTTCCATCCACGGCGTGAGTCGTTCGACCACTTCGCCCATGGTTTGAATCCGTTGCTCGGGCTGCTTGGCCATCATATCGGCGATCAGCTCGGTGAACTCGTCACTTAGTTCCGGATTGAGTCGTCGCGGATCGAGCGGTGGCTGCGAGCAATGCGCCTTGGCTTTGTCTTTGCTGCTGCCGCCGGGAAACGGCACTTTGCAAGTCGCGGCATAGTACAAGGTGCAGCCGAGCGAATACACGTCCGAAACCGGGCCGAGCTTCTCGGGAGCCATGATCTGCTCGGGTGCCAAATAGTCGGCCGTCCCCACGACCTTGCCGCCATGAATGCCGATCTGATCGTTGTCGCCGAACCAACCCGCCAGGCCCAGATCGGAGACTTTCGTGCGACCGTCGGGCGTGACCAGCAAGTTGCCGGGCTTCACGTCGCGATGAATCAGACCTTTGCTATGCGCGTGATCGAGTCCCTTGGCGGCCTGAATGATTACGCTGGCCGCGACTTGCATCGTCATCTTGCCCTGCGCGCGGATCAGCCGTCGCAGGTCGGTGCCCGGCACGTACTCGGTGACAAAGTAATGCACATTGCCATCGTGACCGGCGTCATAGGCGCGAACCAGATTCTCGTGTTCGAGTTGCCCCTGCGCACGAATCTCGTGCATGAAGCTGGCGATCGCTTGGGGCGTCGAGCGTTCGAGCGGCAAGACCTTAACCGCGACAATGCGGCCCATGATCTTGTGTTCGCCCTTAAACACCTCGCCCATGCCGCCGCGGGCGATCGAGTCGATGACTTGATACTGACCAAGCGTGAACTTGGTGCGGCCATTGCGCAGTTGCTCGGCCTGCCAGCGATTGAGTCGGCCCATATCGATGAGCTTGGCCGCCAGCGCCTCATCGCTGATCGATTTGGAACTCATCACCCGCGAGCCGCCGAGCGCCGAGAGCGCAGCGTCTAAGTCAGCCTGCGTAAGCAAGCTGCTGACGAGAGCACAGTGCTGGAAGACGGTGCGTTCCATGGACCGCTGGATGTATGTCAATTGTGGACGCTACCACCGAAGCGAATCAAGCCGCGACTCGCCGTAAGACGCGTTCTCTAACGTACCCTGCGGCGCAACTCCACGCCTAGGCTTGCAGCCTCGCATACAGATCCGAAATTGGTCTCCGTGACCGGAAGTGTAAACTTGGTCCTAGTTAGCCCCACACCTTGCCACCCCCTGCGAGTGTGGTTATCCTACCAAGAGCTTCGCGGCAGCGGTCTCTTCCACATCTATGAGCCTGGGCACCCTATATGCGAGCCTCTGTCAGTTGGCATCGTTTTCTCACGTGGCTTACGGGCAGGGCTACGGTTCGCACGGCAAAACGACGCCGACCGCGCCGGTTGATCTTTGATCCGCTTGAAGAACGCAACTTGCTCGCGTTTGCGCCTGAGCTAGTTCGTGATATCAACCCAGTGACCATTACCAATGGGGATTCCAATCCTGCCAACTTTGTTGAAGTGGGTAGGACCACGTTTTTCTCAGCGACCAGCGATGTCCACGGCCAAGAACTCTGGAAAACCGATGGATCCAGCTCAGGGACCGTGATTGTACGAGACATCTACCTAGGAAATTACGGCGCTTCGATCAGCTCTCTGACCAACGTGAACGGCACGTTGTTTTTCTGCGCAACTGATGGCAACAGCGGTATTGAGTTATGGAAAAGTGACGGTACCAGCGCCGGAACGGTGCGTGTGCGGGACATCGCTGTGGGATCTAGCAGTTCTGCGCCCCAATATTTGACGAATGTAAACGGATTATTGTACTTTCGTGCTTCAGGGGACAATAAAGGTTTGGAATTGTGGAAGAGCGATGGTACCTGTGCGGGAACCGTCTTGGTCCGAGACATCCTCCCCGCTTTCGGCGATTCTAAGCCCCGCTATTTGACTAATGTAAACGGCACACTCTATTTCACGGCAACGGATGGAACGACCAGCTATGAGCTATGGAAAAGCGACGGCACCAGCGCGGGCACTGTTCTAGTTCGTGATATCCGCGTGGGAGCCGGCTCCCGCCCAAGGTCATTGACCAACATGAACGGAATGTTGTATTTTTGCGCTGCGGGCGGAAATGTCTATGAGTTATGGAAGAGCGACGGCACCAGCACAGGCACTCTCCAAGTCAGCGATATCCATCCGGGCGGAAACAGTAGCAACCCGCGTTATCTAACAAACGTTAACGGGACGTTATATTTCAACGCCAACGATGGCGTAAGCGGGGACGAGTTATGGAAGAGCGATGGCACTAGCGTGGGGACAACATTATTGAGGGACATTAACCCAGGTGCACTTGGTGCCAGCCCACGTTCACTGACCAATGTTAATGGAACGCTTTATGTAAGTGCCTCGACTGCAAGCGATGGTGTCGAGCTATGGAAGAGCGACGGCACCAGCGTGGGCACCGTCTTAACACGTGACATTAACTTAAACAGCGCTAGCGCAACGCCCCAGTATCTGACAAATGTCAACGGCTTCCTGTATTTCCAGGCTACAGATGGAATCAACGGAGTTGAACTGTGGAAGAGCGATGGCACCAGCAACGGAACGTCCCCTGTGCATGATTCAGTTTTTGGCGCAGGCCCTGCTTCACCACGCTACTTGACGAATGTAAATGGCACGTTGTTTTTCCAAGCAACAGATGGCTTCAGCGGAGTTGAATTGTGGAAGACGGATGGAACGAGCCTGGGGACGACAATGGTTCGGGATATCCTCGCGCGGGTAACGAATAACAGCCCACGGTACTTGACCAACGTAAGTGGCGAGTTGTATTTCGTCGCAACGGATGGAAGCAGCGGCTATGAGTTGTGGAAGAGCAATGGCACGAGCATGGGGACCACCCTCGTAAGAGATATCCTTCCTGGGAGCGGGGACGCAAACCCCCTGTACTTGACGAACGTAAACGGAATATTGTACTTCCAGGCAACAAATGGAGTTGACGGTATTGAATTGTGGAAAAGCGACGGCACGAGTGCGGGAACTTCACTAGTACGAGAGATCCGTGCGGGTGCTGCCAGCAGTAGCCCTAAGTCTTTAACAAATGTAAACGGGATATTGTATTTTCGAGCAGCCGACGGGACAAGCGGTTATGAATTGTGGAAGAGCGATGGCACTAGCGTCGGAACCACCTTGGTTCGCGACATTCGTCCGGGCACTAGCAGCTCAGATCCTGATGCGTTGATCAATTTGAACGGAGTGCTGTACTTCCATGCGAAAGATGGAGTCACTGGAGTTTAATTGTGGAAAAGCGACGGCTCTAGCTCAGGAACGGTCTTGGTGCGTGACATACTTCGGATAGCAAGCAGTTCGTACCCACGCTCTCTAATCAACGTTAACGGAACACTGTATTTCAACGCTTCAAATGGCAATGAAGGCAGGGAGTTGTGGAGAAGTGATGGCACTTGCGCAGGAACCGTCATGGTGCGAGACATCCTCCCCGGCGCTTCTTTTAGCTCTAGCCCGCGATACTTGACGAATGTCAATGGCACCTTGTACTTCGGGGCCGTTAGCCCCAACGCTGGCTATCAGTTGTGGAAAAGCGACGGCACAAGTGCGGGAACCCAAATGGTTGCGGACGTTAGCCCTAGTTTGTTAGTAAACGTGAATGGAGTGTTGTATTTTGCCGCTAGCAGTCCGAGTGCGGGATTTGAGTTATGGAAAAGTGACGGCACAACTGCGGGAACTGTTATCGTTCGTGACGTAGC
The DNA here is from genome assembly GCA_016794255.1 of Planctomycetaceae bacterium. Lineage (GTDB taxonomy): Bacteria > Planctomycetota > Planctomycetia > Pirellulales > PNKZ01 > JAEUIL01. The sequence continues at coordinate 6,075 of JAEUIL010000390.1, forward strand.
CGTCGGACCTGCCGCTTCGCTTACTGGTCCTCTGAGTAATGTGAATGGTCGTTTGTTTTTTGCCGCTAACGACGGCATATATGGTAAAGAATTGTGGACGAGCGATGGTACCAGTTCGGGAACGAGCCGGGTCGGCGATATCAATTCCGGTGCAAGAGACTCGAACCCAAGTCGATTTCTTAGTATTAATGGAACCCTCTTCTTTTCTGCCAACGATCGCACCGGAACGGAGCTTTGGTCGGTTTCCACGGACCTAAGTATTCCGGTTCTCTCCTTAACGAGCAGTGCAGCAACCCTACCGGAGAACCAAGGATCGGTTCAGATCATCGCATTTCTCGATGGCATTTCGACACGCGATACAACCATCACTTTGAGCGCGTCCGGCACAGCTATCGGGAACCTCGATTACAGTGCCAGCGGTCTGAGTATCGTAATCCCAGCCGGTTCGCTCACTGGTGCCGTACTGCTGACGTCGATCAACGATTCTACGATCGAAGGAAACGAGTCGGTCGTAATTGACGTCGTGAATGTCATCAATGGCGTCGAGAACGGAACCCAACAAGTTGCGACTACCATCGTCGATGACGAAGGCGGCTTAGATGTTACAATCGCACTCTCTCCAAATACGCTTGCTGAGAATGCCGGAACCGCCGTCGTCAGGGCGTTGCTCTCGCATCCTGCCACGCAGGAAGTCATCGTGAATCTTGATTTTGCAGGTCAGGCCCTTTGGGGGACTGATTTTTCCGCGAGCTCAAATGCGATCGTTATTCAAGGCGGCGAGACAAGCGGCTCGATCTTGTTACGGGCACTCGACGACCCGTTGCTCGAAGGAGCCGAGACGTTTGTCGTCAGTATCGCTAGCGTGTTTAACGGCACTACGAATGGGACGCAACAAGCTACAGCGACGATCACCGATGATGCTAGCGAACCGCTCCAACTGATCGGGGATGCCTTGCTAATCTCGGGCACTGAAGGTGATGACACACTAATTATTGATTTCGCCAATTCGACAGTTACGTTCACGGCGACATTTAATGGGGGCAGCGCAACGGTCACGGCATCAACGATCACGGTCGACGGTGCGGGCGGTAGCGATTCACTTACCGTCAAGCTGAGTTCCCTCGCCGATACGGCCGCATTCGCCGGCCCGAGTGGTTCGATCACGTCGAGCAGCTACGCGATTAACTACAGCAATGTCGAGACCTCCGTGCTCAACGGCGGCGCGAACGATCAAGTGACCTACAACGATCCGGGGGTCGTGAACACCGGTTATCTGTTGCCGCAGTATGGTATTTTGCAGGGAGTCGGCTTTCGGAACCAGGCGATCGCGTTCGGCAACCATACCATCAACGCCGCGGGCAACGATGACAACTTGTTTATCTATGGCGACGGCGGTGTGCAAGCGTATGTTGCGATGCCAACTCAGGCTCGCATGCCGGTGGGCTCGCAAGTCTTGACTGGCAACAACTTCAAGCGAGTCTATGCCTACGGCATGGGGGGCAACGACACCGCGACCTACAGCGGCTCGGCACTCGACGAAACCATGACGGCGTTGTGGAACTACGTCTTCGTCAACACCGACTCGACGGTTCAGTACTTCGACAGCTTCAAGACGCTCACGGTCGCCGGTAACGGTGGACTCGACATTGCCGTGATGTACGACACCACCGGCGTCGACACGTTCACAGCCAGCGACACGAGTTTCCGCTACACGCGCTCGGGCGTCTTCAACAACATCGCCAACGGCTACGACCGGGTCTATGCCTTCAACTACTTCGGCGGTTTCGACACCGCGACGCTCAACGGCAGCAGCGGCAACGACAAGCTCACCTCAGTCGCAAATTACTCGGTGCTGGTTACTCCGACGACGTTACAACAGGCGACCGGCTTCCGCACCGTGATCGTCAACGCCGGCACGGGCAACGATACCGCCACGCTGCAAGACTCGACCGGCAACGACACGCTCAATGCCTTTGCCGCGACCGCCGAGTTGATTTACGCTAACGGTCGCACCGCCCGCGCCATCGGCTTCGACACGGTCAACGTTAACGGCACCCTCGGTGGCACGAATCGCCGGAACGTTACGAACCCGCTCGCGTATCAGCTCAAGTTCAAAGGAACTTGGGTGTCGTAAGTAACGGCTTTCACGCCAAATCGCTACGAGATCGTATGAAGCAGACCCCCGGACGACGGGTGCCGGCTCGGCAAACACGGAATAACCGGCTCGCGTCCGCCGTCCCTCGCGGCGTTTCCCGACGAAACCCGCAGACGTTCGGCAATTTTTTTGACGCTTCGGACCGGGCTGTTTACACTCAAATCTTGCCCCGCTTGCCAGCCGCAAGTGGCACGGGCGTCGGTTCCAGTCGCTCGATGCCGGGCGACAATCGCGTGCGGATGCTCCTCTTTTCCATTGTCTTGTGACCGAGGTGACTTATGGGTGGCGAGAATCAAGGACTTCAAATCGCGCTCATCATTCTGTTCATGTTGGTCGTGTTGCTCGCCGTGTCGACCTTCACGTTCTTCGGTCAAGTGCAAGAGTACGACAAACGCGTGACCGATCTGAACACTAATGTCACCGATCTGACCAAGGAACGCGACACGCTGGTCAAAGAGATGTATCAGCTCAAGGAATGGATCGGTCTCGACCCGAACGCCAAAGACGACGGCTTGGTGCAAGCCGATCAGATTTACAAAGATGACATTGCCAAGTTCGCCGGTTCGCTGCCGGCCGAGAAGCAAAAGTATCGCTTCGCTTTGGAGCAGACCTACTCGGACCTGAGCATCGACAAAGAAAAGATCACGCAGATGGCTGCCCAGATCATGCAGCTAGAGACAGTTAACAAGGCATTTGAGGAAGGCGCCAAGAAGCAAGTCGACGAGGCGCTCGCCGCCAAGGCCAAGGCCGAGAAAGATCTGGCCGACCAGCAAGTCGTGTTCAGCGACGCACAGAAGAAGTCCGAGGACGAGAAGAAGGACTTGCTCGCCAAGATCGACACGCTCACCAAGACGATCACGGACAACGAAGACGCTGCGAAAGTGGCTTACGACGCAGCAGTGGCCGCGGGTGAAAAGCCCAAGAAGCAGCTCGAGGAAAAGCAAAAGATCATTGACGAGTTGCGCGGCGAAGGTGACGTGACCGACGATGGCGAAATTCGCCTCGTAAATCAACGCAATCGCACGGTGTGGATCAACCTCGGTCGAGCCGATGCGTTGCGTGTGCAGACGATGTTCACGGTTCACGCCGAAGACACGCCGCCCTCGGCTCCGAACGCGACCAAGGCCAAGATCCAGGTCTCGCAGATCCTCGGCGATCACTTGGCCGAAGCCCGTATTCTGGAAGACAATCTCACGAATCCATTGATCCCGGGCGACAAAGTTTACACCGCCCTGTGGGATCCGGGTCGCGTCGAAAGGTTCTATCTCGCCGGGCGGATGGATGTCTCAGGCAGTGGCGATGGCATGGCCGAGGTCCGCAGCATGGTGCAACTCTCGGGCGGCAAGGTCGACGGCGAGCTGAACGACAAAGGCGAGCAAACCGGTGAGCTGACCTCCGAAACGCGTTACTTGGTGCTCGGCGAACTGACCTTGGGGTCGAAGGCGAAATACGACGAACTCGTCGCGAATGCCAAGCTGCTCGGTGTCGAAGCGATCGGCATCGACAAGTTCCTCGACCATGTGGGCTGGAAGGGTGCCCCGAGCGGATTGCGATTCGGTACGAGTCGCAATGTGAACGAAGTTGCTCCCGAGCGTCCCGATGGCGGCGTGCCGTCGACGACCAACACGTCGATCGACATCTTCAAGCGTCGTCGCCCGCAACCGGCCGCAGCCCCCGCCGGCGCCACGCCCGCCTCGGCGTATTAGTCGACAGTTGGTCGACAATCGTCGATATCTCGAAACGTCTTTCCGCACGCCACGATCGGAACTCGGTTCTGACCGTGGCGTGTGTCGTTTTCTGAGGCCGGCAGAAGCGCTGGACTTGGTGGCATAGCCGGCACAATCGGCACGTCCGTTCTCGACCGTCCCCGCGCACAGGATGACCTATGGTTGAACACTGGCCATTCCCTGCGCGGAGCTTCGTGTTATGTCTCAGGTCGAGTCGTTGTCGCATCCGTTGGACGTCGTCCGTCTGGCGTGCAAGTATCCGCTGCGCTGGTTGATTCCGGCCGTGATCGTGGCCAGTGCCGCGACCGTCTTTGCGCTCGTGAAGCCCGACACGTGGGAAGCTTCGCAGCAATTGGTCGTGCGTAACGAAGCGGCTCACAATCAAGACGGGCCCGGCAAGTTTCGTCACAGCGACGAACTGAAAACGTTGCTCGAAACGATTCTCGAACTGTCGCGCAGCCAAGTCGTGTTGCACGCCGCGCTCAAGCAAGTCGACGGCGCGGAGCCGACCGAAGTCGCCGTGAGCGAGATGGCCGACCAGATCAAACTCAGTCCGCCCAAGGGTGGCGAGTTCGGCAAGAGCGAGGTGTTCTATCTCAAAGTCAAAGACAAAGATCGCACGCGGGCCGTCGCGCTCTGCACGGCCATCTGCGATCAACTCGAACAACGCTTTCGCCAGCTTCGCACGACCCGGGCTCGCAGCATGGTCGACGAGATCACGCGGACCGAGGCCCTGGCTCAGGCCGACGTGCTGGCCGTGACCAAGCAGTTGCAAGAGCTCGAGCAAACCGTCGGCGGCGATCTGTCCGAACTGCGCAATTTGCACCAAGCCAGCTCCGGCTCAGATAGCGATCTGCGTCGCAAGTCGCTTGAGATGGAAAACGAGCTCCGCCAAGCGACGACCGAAGAACGTCGCCGTCACGAGTGGTACAAGGTGCTGCTCGAAGCGAAGAGCAACCCCGATCAACTGGCGTCGCTGCCATCGTTCACCGAAGCGATGCCCACGCTGTCGAAGCTCAAAGACAGCTTGCTCGCCTCTCAGGTGCAAACCGCGCAGCTGCTCGGCAACATGACCCCCGTGCACCCCCATGTTCGCGCAGCGAAGGCGAGCCAAGCCGAGATCGCGCGGCACTTTGAACTCGAGCTCACATCAGCGCTTCGCGCCGCGGAACTCGATTGGCGATTGGCGGCCGAGCGCGTCGAGCGGCTCAAGACCGCGATACCCGAGATGCGGGCCCGTCTCGATCGTCTCGCCTCGCTGCGCAGCGAATACTCCCGCCGTTACAACGAAGTCGAGAATCGCACCAAGCTGATGAACGAAGCGCAGCGCGAATTGGTCGACGCTCGCGCCGTGCAAACCAGCGCCGAAGTCGCCAGCCTGATCACGCGTGTCGATTCACCGCTCACGGGCCCGAAACCGCAAGGTCCCGGCAAGTCGATCATCATGGCCTCGGGCGCCGCGGGCGGACTGATCGTGGGCATCGGCGTGCTGCTCTTGTCGTTGAACACCACATCGCAACCGCAACCGGTCGCGCCGGTGAAGCATTCCGTCGTAAACGATGTGCCGCAACGCAAGTTCACGCTCGGTGACGCCCTTCGCACCGTGTCGCATACGTTCACGTCGCCCGCTCAACCCTCCGCCTAGTACGCATTGTCATCGCCAAAGGTGACCCCATCATGTCGCTCGAAACGCCTGCCTTCCCCAACTCGCTTGATCCGGTTGCGCCGCCGCTCGCGATACCTTCGCCATCGACAGCGCGGGCGACGCGTCGGGTATTGCACATCATCAATGGCGAGTTCTATGCGGGAGCCGAACGGGTGCAGGACCTGCTCGCGCAGCGCTTGCCCGAGTTTGGCTTTGACGTCGGCTTTGCGGCGCTGCGTCCGCGCGCGTTCAACTCGGCCCGACGAGCGCAGCAAGCCCCGCTCTACGATGCCACGATGCGGCACAAGTTCGACCTGCGGCCGGCCCGTGCGTTGGCCCAAATCGTACGTGACGAAAAATACGAGCTCATCCACACTCACACGGCCCGCTCGGCACTGATCGGGCGAGCCGTCTCGCAGTTGACCGGTGTCCCGCTGGTGCATCACGTACACAGTCCCGCCGCGCGCGAGACGACAAATCGTTGGTCGAATCGTGCGAATGCGTGGCTCGAGCATTACGTGCTGCCGCACGCCAAGGCGTTCATTGCCGTGTCGAGCAGCCTGGGCCGCTATGCACGGCAGATGGGCTTGCCACACGAACGCGTGGTCGTGGTGCCGAACGGTGTGCCGACCCCCGGCCCCTTGGCGAGCCGTGCTAAACCGGTGACGCCCTGGACGCTCGGGTCCGTGGCGCTGTTTCGCCCGCGCAAAGGGCTCGAAGTGCTGATCGACGCGATGGGGCTGCTGTGCGAACAAGGGCACGATGTGCGTCTGCGTGCTGTCGGCACCTTCGAGTCGCCCGAGTATCAACGCGAGATTCTCGCGCGGGTCGAGCGTTTGAATCTCGGTTCGCAAATCGAGTGGCGTGGGTTTCAGTCGAACGTCTACGCTGAACTCGCGGAGATGGACTTGTTCGTGCTGCCGAGTCTGTTCGGCGAAGGCATGCCGATGGTCGTGCTCGAAGCGATGGCCGCGGGCGTGCCGGTGGTTTCGACCCGTGTCGAAGGTGTGCCCGAGGCGATTCGTGAGGGGGTCGATGGTTTGCTGGCCGACGCAGCTGATCCGGTTTCCCTCGCAGGCGCGATCGAGCAATTTGTCACCGGCGCGGTCGACTGGTCCACGATGCGCAGCGAAGCGTACGAGCGGCAGGTGCAGTGCTTCTCCGATCGCAGCATGGCCGAGAATGTGGCGCAGGTGTACGACGCCGTGCTCGACGGTCGACCGGCGGTGCATGCCGTGGCGCATCGCAACTTCCGTCCGAGCGTCGCGCCGGGGCATCTCGAGCCCCACGCCTATGACGTGCTCGGCGTGACGATCACCGATCTGCCGTTTGATGATGCCGTGGCGGTCGCTCAGGCGATGCTTGACGCTCCGGCCACGCAGCCGCATGTGATCAACTTTGCCAACGCGCACACGCTCAACTGTGCCGCCAGCGTCGCCGGTTATCGCGAGGTGCTGAACCGTTCGGACCTTGTCTACGGCGATGGCACGGGCGTCCGCTGGGCTGCCAAGCTCAATGGCACTCGCCTGCGGGCGAATCTCAACGGCACGGATCTGGTGCCAGCTTTGTTCGACGCTGCCGCCGGGCTCGGCTATCGGTACTACTTGCTCGGTTCCGATTCCGACACGATTCAAACCACGGCCGAGGTCATGCGCCGCCGGTTTCCGTCGTGGACGCTGAGCGGCTTTCATCACGGCTACCTGTCGCCCGA
>JAEUIL010000428.1 GCA_016794255.1 Planctomycetaceae bacterium
CAACGTGACAATCGGCGCGCCGACCGAGAACGCCTGCATGCTGGTCGTGCCGCCGCAGAACGGGAACGTATCGAGCACCGCGTCGGAACAGGCCAACAAGCTGACAAACTCTTCAATCTTCAGCCACGGCATGACCTGCACGCGATCAACCACGTCGGGAATCGTGCGGCGCATGCGATTCATCAGCACACTGGTCCAATGCTGTTGGAAGCCTTCAAACACCAGCACACGACCTTGCGGATCGGCGCGCAGCACGCGCTGAATGACTCCGTCGAAGTCGGGATGCAACTTGAAGAGCATCTGCCCCACGACGTACAGATGATCTTGCTCGGAAAGCTTGAAATACTCGCGCGCCATCCGTTGCTCGGGCAGTTTGGGCCGCACGAAATAGCTCGGCAAGTTGTCGAACTGCACGAGTCGCTCGGTGTAGTGCTCTTGAGCGTTCGGCGGTTCCATGCCCGACTGCGAGATGTAGTAGTCGACGTTCGGAATGCCGGTAGTGACCGGGTGACCGGGCAAGACACACTGCACCGGCGCGAGTCGCGAGTAGGCCAGGAAATACGTCCACGGGTCCATGCCAATGTCGGTGTAAACCAGCACGTCGAGTTCGGCTTGGGCGATGCGGTCACGCGCGGTTTCGAGCTTGGCCGACAACTTGACCGCTTCGTCGGCACTGGCGCAGATCCGCGCGGTGGTGGCGTCCTCGCTGCCGGGAAAGTGAAACACGGTCACATGGAACTTCGAGCGGTCCAGATTGGCGATGATGCCGGCGTTGTGTCGTCCGACCGAATGCTCGAAGAAGTACTTCGAGATGAACCCGACACGGATGCGATCGTGCTTGGCTCGCGCCGCCCCCGGCTGACAATGCGGCGCGACGTACTTCAGCGACGGCGTGGCATGCGCGTACAAGTCGGCGATCTTGTGTTGAATGTCGCGGTCGTTGTAGCCGTGATACGGCAGATAGAACAGATTGACGCCGATTTTCTCGAGCGGATCGGCGACCGACAGCGCGTGTTGCCGCAATTCGTCGACGGCGCGTTCGACGCGTGCGCGCGTCTCGGCAATGTGCTCACGCGAATCCATAATGATCGGCGTGAGAATACCGGCCTGAATCTTGAGGCCATCGTGCGGAGCTTTTTCGAGCGACACGGCAAAAGCCTGCTTGGCCTCGTCGTACTTGCCCTGAGCGCGGAGCATGATGGCCAAGTTTTCATACGCCAGCCACAAGTCGGGCTTGAGTTCCACAGCCCGGCGGATCGAACGCTCGGCCGCGAGATAGTCGCCCCGATCGGTGAAGATCCGGCCGAGATTGTTGTGCGTCGCGGCGTGATTCGGGTTCAGCCGCAAGGCCTGCAGGAACACTTGCTCGGCTTCGTTGAGCAGCGCGTTGGATTGCAGTACCGTTCCCAGGTTGCTCAGCGCTTCGACCTGCTCGGGCTGCGTCTTCAGGCACTCGCGATAGCAGTACTCGGCTTCGGCCAGCAGACCTTCGTTCTGCAAGATGATGCCGAGGTTGTTCAGAGCGTCGCCATAGCCTGGGGCCAATTCGAGCGACTTCTGGTAGCACGCCTTGGCTTGGGGAAGCTGTTCGAGCGCGCGATACGCCTCGCCCAGGTTGTTGTAGTACATCGCCGAGTTCGGATTGAGTTGCAGTGCGGTCGAAATGTACTGCACGGCAATGTCGTGGCGACCGACTTGATTCGCGATCACCCCCAGCAACTGAATCGCATCGGCGTGCGATGGATCGACTTCGAGAATCCGACGGTAGACATGCTCGGCCTCGGCCAAGCGACCGGCCCGGTGCAGGGCGACGGCGTGGTTCAGCGCCTCGGGAATGGTTGTCGTGACGGTTTGAGCGGATGACATCCGAGCCAATTCCGAAGGGATAACGGGAGCGGTTCGGTCGGGGCTAGCGAAGAACATCGCTGGCGATACCCGCCGGGCCTCGTCGATCAGGTTGTTCTTTGTGGACCGCCGCGCACCGGTTCCGTTAGACCCGCGCCACGGCGTTAGAGCAACATCTTCGACAAGTTTGCGAACTCCCAGTATGGCGCGGTCCGACCGGAAAAGCGAGCAATCGGCACGAGCGTTTTGCCGCGGATTGGCGAGCCCGATCCGGCACGGCTTGCGCAATTGATACAACTCGCGTCGTCGGCGTTTTCGCAGTGTGCCATGCCTACGTCCGCGTAGGCATGCGTGTTAGGGAATGCGCATGTCCCCGAAGACGTGGACATGGCACTCTCGCGCTGCAT
>JAEUIL010000446.1 GCA_016794255.1 Planctomycetaceae bacterium
CATCTGGGTTACAAAGACGAGTTCAATCCGACCAAGCACGGATTTGACGAGTACTTTGGCGAACTGCTCGGCCACGCCGACTATTACACGCACACCTACTACGACGGCACGTACGCCCTGCGTGATGGCACCGAGGCAGTCCGCGTCGAGGGTTATCTCACCGACCTCATCAATCGCCGCGCCGTCGAGTTCGTTCGCAAACATGTCCACGAGCCGTTCTTTCTGTATGTGCCGCATCTAGCGGTCCACTCTCCGTACCAACCACCGGGTCGGCCGCAACCCAGCGTCACGAAGGAGAACATTTACGATGGTGACCGAAAGACCTATGCCGCGATGGTCGAAAAGGTCGACGAAGGGCTCGGTCTGTTGCTGGCCGAACTCGACCGTTTGAAGATCGCCGACAACACGCTCGTCGTGCTAAGCAGCGACAACGGCGGCGAACGGTATTCTGACAACGCACCGCTGTTTCATCACAAGTCGACCTTGTGGGAAGGGGGCATTCGCGTGCCGTGCCTCATGCGTTGGCCGGCTCGATTGCCCGCTGGTGCCGTTACGAACCAGACGGCGATCACGATGGATCTGACCGCCACGTTTGTGGCCGCGGCCGGAGCCAAGCCACCAAATAATCATCCGCTTGACGGCATCGACTTGCTGCCGATTCTGACCGGTGCGCAACCTCCGCGCGAACGAACCCTGGCGTGGCGCATCAACCGCGCCAGCCGTCAGCAGAAGGCCCTGCGCCATGGAAACTGGAAATACATCCAAGACAGCAATGTCGAGATGTTGTTCGATCTATCCGCCGACGTGGGCGAACGACGCGACCTGAGCTTCTTGCATCCCGAGAAGTTCGCTCATCTGAAACAACTGCTGCGCGATTGGGAAAGCGAAGTCGATCGCGAACCGAAAGACTTTCTCGTTCGCTAACACGCACGGTTACACATTCCCCTTCAACACGAACTGCCCACTATGCCCACCATCCGCGCTCTGCTGCTCGCGAGCTTTTGCCTAGCATTTATTCTATTACATGACACCGCCGACGCGGCCGACAAGCCGGTGTTTCGCGCGGGAGCCGCTACGAGCAACATCACACCGCCGATCGGCGCCGACAGCCGAGTCCGCACGAGTAGACCACCGGCAACACACGTTCACGACGAACTTCACGCCCGCTGCCTGGTACTGGACGACGGCGAAGCCAAGCTTGCACTCGTCGTGTGCGATTTGCGACACATGTCGGCCGAAGTCGCCGCGGGCGGCAAGGAAATCATCCAACGCATGACCGGTATTCCGCCCGAATGCGTCGTGATATCGGCCACACACACCCACACCTCGGGCGGTGCAAAACTCGAAGACCGCGCGGGGGAACCCTATTACGACTATGCGGCGTTCCTCACCCGGCGAATCGCCGATGGCGTGCTGCGCGCCTTCAATCAACTCGAGCCCGCTCGCATTGGCTGGGGTGTTGCCGAAGAACCAACGCAAGTCTTCAATCGCCGCTGGTTCCTCATGGCCAAACGCGGCCCGATTTACGGCGCTCACGACAACATCGAACAGGTCGATACGAACCCCGGTTACACCGGCCTGCTGCGACCCGCGGGGCCCGTTGATCCGCAGATCACGTTCCTGTCGGTGCAATCGACCGATGGTAAGCCGATCTCGCTCTTGGCTTCGTACGGACTACACTATGTCGGCGGAATTCAGGCCAACACCATCTCGGCCGATTACTTTGCGATGTTTGCCGAGCGCATCGGCGAGTTGCTTGGGGCCGACCGACACCAGGATCCACCATTCGTCGGCATCATGGCCAACGGTACGAGCGGCGACGTCAACAACCTGGAGCGGTACTCAGACGAAGAGCTGGCCAAACGCGGCCCGCAACCGAAGAAGCGATATCAATCGTACGAGAAAGCTCGGGAAGTCGCGAATCTGTGTGCGGAGAAGGTATCGGCCGTTCACAAGTCGATCAAGTGGCACGACCACGTGAAGCTGTCATCGTTGCAGCGAACGCTGACATTCACACGCCGGTATCCCACCAAAGCCGAGGTCGAATGGGCCGAGGCGGTTAAGGCCAAGAAGATCAAGCCGATGAGCACGAGTCGCTACAGCACGTACCAAACCGTGCTCGCGTATGCCTCACCCGACATTCCGCCGACGATGGATGTCATCGTACAGACACACCGTATCGGCGATCTGGCCGTGGCCACGATGCCATTTGAAGTCTTTGCCGAGATCGGCTTGGAACTCAAAGAGCGAAGTCCCATCCAGCCGCTCATGAACATCTCGATCGCCAACGGTGCCCACGGCTACCTGCCGACGCCCGAACAGCATCACCTGGGGGGCTACGAAACCTGGATCGGCGTCAACAAGGTGCAACTCGACGCTTCGGTGAAGATGGTCGACGCGTTGATCGAGATGCTCGGCAAGCTGAATGATAAGCCACAGTAAATCGCCTGGTGTCGCGGGACGGACGAACGGCTCCCGTCCAACACAGCATGGTTGAAGCTAAATCCATGGAAACACGAAGGCTGGACGCGAAATTTCTAGGCGTGTGCGAGTTCGGCTAAGGTCTCATGGCAACGAAGTGGAATGCTCTGCTTGTCAAAGAAGTTTACACAAAATCCCAAAAGTCATTCTCATGAACAAGCAGCATCGGAAAGCCGCACTTTCGCAGTTCGATAACCTGTTCAATTTTCCTGCCATAACACGAGTATGCCCAACACGGATCTCCATCCGCGCCAACGATCAGATAGTCGAGTTCTCTTACGATGGAATCCTTAAACACCCCGCCTTTCTCCGAAATTAGAGTGGCGAGTTGCTTGCGGCTCGCCTTGGCAGACTTTCCAGTAAAGCAAAATACTCGCTTAGGGAATTCAATTTGCGGGTCGATGGCACATGCGCCACGAACGGTAAGTTCTAAGCTCTATTCCTGCGTCACTTCTTTGTCTGCTGCAATTCCCTTCAAGATTCCGGCTCAAGTAAGCAGTGCTTTGTCGAGTCGCGCACGGCCTGTGTACTTGAAATAGCCGGCGTTGTCATCGTTCAACATGGATGTGCCCTCAAAAACTTAGGAAACGCTTTCATCTCATCCGAGTGCTAACTGACTTTCCAGTTTCATGCAGATTGGGCGCGCATCAACCTGCCGTGAATGCACGTGGCCCGTTCCTAAACTAGCCCGCTTCAATGACGGAAAGCAACTGCCGTTCTTGTTGCCCTGAAAAAAAGTCTCCGTCCTCAGATGGTCAGTTAAAGCACGCGAGACGCGTGCCCAACGTCATGCCATGATCCCCTTCACCACATGACCGTGCACGTCGGTCAGGCGGAAATCGCGGCCGGCGTAGCGATAGGTGAGCTTCTCGTGGTCGATGCCCAAGAGCCACAGGATCGTGGCGTGCAGATCGTGCATGTGGACTTTGTCGACAATTGCGGCGTGGCCGAACTCGTCGGTCTCGCCGTAGGCGATGCCTGACTTGATGCCGCCACCGGTGAGCCACATGCTGAAGCCGCCGGGGTTGTGATCGCGCCCCGTGCCGTTGGCCTGGGCGTACGGCGTGCGGCCGAACTCGCCACCCCACCAGACGATCGTGTCTTCGAGCAATCCGCGTTGCTTCAGATCGGCGAGCAACCCGGCGATCGGCTTGTCAACGCTCTTAGCGTGCTCGGCGTGCTTGGGCATGTTCGAGTGCTGATCCCAACGCGGATTGGCACTCGCGTCGCCGTGCGTGACCTGGATGTAACGGACGCCTTGCTCGCACAACCGTCGCGCCATCAGGCATTGCTTGCCATACGCCTCGGTCTCGGGTTGATCGATCCCGTACATGGCCAGCGTGTCGGGCGATTCCTTGCTCAGATCAAGCACGTCGGGGACGTTGGTTTGCATCCGCCAAGCGAGCTCGTAGCTGTTGATGATCGCGTCGAGTTCGGCGTCACCGGGGTGAGCGCGAAGTTGCTCGGCGTTGAGTTCGCGGAGCAAGTCGAGTTGCCGCAATTGTTCTTCGCGTGAGTACTCGCCGTTGGCCAAGTTGCGGATCAACGCCTTATCGGCGCCGAAGCCCGCCTTGCCGACTGCAGTCCCTTGAAACACGGCCGGCAGAAACGCGTTGCCATAATTGCGCGGCCCACCGTTGCCCGGCGAGGGGGCGATGGACACAAAGCCCGGCAGGTTCTGGTTCTCGGTGCCGAGACCATAGGTGATCCACGAACCCATCGACGGGCGGATCGTGTTCGTCGAGCCGCAATGCAAGAATAAGGTTGACGGTCCATGCGCGACCCCCTCGGTGTGCAACGACCGGACTACGCACAGATCGTCAGCATGCCGGGCGGTCTCGGGGAACAGATCGCTGATCCACCGGCCGGTCTGTCCGTGCTGCTTGAACTTCCACAGCGCCTTCATGATCCGCTGGTTAGTCCCCTTCTTGCCTGTGTTGGCAACGACCCGGGCGTCGTCGAACGCGAACTGCTTGCCATCTTCCTTGTCGAGCAGCGGCTTGTAATCGAACGAATCGACCTGGCTCGGGCCGCCCTGCATGAACAGGAAGATGACGCGCTTCGCTTTGGGGGCGTGATGCGTCGGCTTGACCGCGAGCGGAAAGTTGGGCGAGCGGAATGCGGATTGCGAAGTCGAAGACTCGGCCGACCGCGCGACGTCCGCCAACATGCTGTTTAAGGCCAGCATGCCGAACCCGCAGGAAGTGTTCGCAAGGAATTGGCGGCGAGTGTTGAATAGCGACATGGTGAGGAGAGTGTTTGGTGTTGAGTGTTTAGTGTTTCGTGCGCGGGAATGACGAATGTCAGCATGTCGAACGGGACTGTCCCGGTACATTCGTCATTCGATCATTCTGTCCTTCGTGCTTCCTTCGTCATTCGCACTTCGACATTCGTCATTCTTTAGTCCACGTATCTAAAATCGACCGTGCAAATCATCATCTGTACCAACTGCGACCAGGCGCGAACTTGCGTCTCGGGCTTGGCGTCTGCGGGCACGGCCACGAACTTCGCCGCGATCTCCGCCTCACGCGCGGTCGGTTCCCGGCCGAACAGCAATCGATAAGCACTCACAATCCGGCCCCGATCATCCGCGTGCTGCTCGTTGAGCAACCGCTTCGCCGTGCGTTCGGCGTGTTCCATGACGAACGGATGGTTCATCAGATACAACGCTTGTGGCGCGACGGTGCTTTGATTGCGGCGACCGACGACCATGCTGGGATCGGCGGCGTCGAACACTTCGAGCAGTTCGACCATCGAATTGCGGAACGCCGGTGCGTAGACACTGCGACGCACCGTCTTGTGTTCAAAGTTGTAGTCGGCCGCGGGATAAGCCTCGACGGTCCCCGGCCCACCGGGACTCAACTCGAGCGAATCGCTCAACCACAGCAGCTTGTCACGCAACGACTCGGCATCGAGCCGGCGGCGATTAAAGTGCGAGTACAGCCGGTTCTCGGGATCGGCGTTGTGACTCGCCGGGCGAGCAGCCGTGCTCGATTGTCGATACGTGTGCGACAGCACGAGCGTGCGAATCAGTTGCTTCGTCGACCACCCGTTGTTCATGAACTGCACGGTCAGGTGATCGAGCAACTCGGGATGGCTCGGCAACTCGCCGGTGGTGCCAAAGTTGTCGGGCGTCCGCACCAAGCCGTCGCCGAAGAGCCAGAACCACACGCGGTTCACCATCACTCGGGCGGTCAGTGGATTCTCGCGACTCGCCAGCCACTGGGCCAATTCGAGACGTCCGCTCTGCTTGTCCGAGATCGTCGGCGACTTGCCGTAATGGGCCACCTGCATGAACCCACGCGGCACAGTCTCGCCCAAGTTATGCACATTGCCGCGTACATGAATCTGCGTGTCGCCGATCGTTTTCTCCTCGACAACGCCGAGCCAAGTCGGTCGCTTGGCCAACTCGGCCGTCATTTCCTTCATGCGTGCTTCGAGTTGTTTGACTTCCTCGGCTCGTGGGTCGGCTTGGGCATCCGCCTTGGCGTCGTTCTTGCCGGTGGTCGTGGTCGCCACGGCGGCGGGCTCTTTGGCCACGGGCAAGAATTGCACCGCGTCGGCGGTCACGTGTCCTTTGGTTCCTTCGTTCGACACGATCACAAAACTCTGCCCGACGCGCTCGAACCGGTAGCTCCCCAGCGAGACCCAACGATCGTTGATCGGCGGTTCCTCGCTCATGTCGACATTGATGACCTGCTCTCCCTCGGCGCTCATCACGGTCACCGGCACCTGCTGGGCTCGACCGGCCGACGTCGAATATGCAAGCCGCACTTCATACACGCCGTCGCTGGGCAACGTCGGAATAAAGGTCAGCGTTTTTTCGCCTTTGCCCTTGTTGTCGTCATGCAGATAGCCGTTGCCAATGTAGCGTCGGGTCGATTGCGAGCTACGCCACTCGCCCACCTTGGTCGCCTTCTCGTCGTCGACGACGACACCCTTCACGTCGGCGACCGCCAGTACCATCGGGCCTTTGTCTTTGTCCTTGTCGCTCGTGGCGGCTTTGTTCGCCATCGCGGCCTTCATCAGCTTGACGCGCGTCTGCAGCGACGCCAGTTCGTCGCTTTGGGCCTTGAACTTCTTCTCCAAGTCGGGCTCAACCGGCAGCGGCATCTCCAACCATTTCGAGACATTCGAGTGCTCGACGGTCTTGGTGCTCTTCAAGATGCCGGCCATGGCGTAGTAATCCTTGGCCGTGATCGGGTCGAACTTGTGGTCATGGCAGCGGGCACAAGTAATTGTCTGTGCCAAGATCCCCTTGCCAATCACGTCCAACTGCTCGTCGACGATATCCATCACGAGCTGCTTCTTGTCCTGTTCTTCGAGATTCGTGTTGCCCAGGGCGAGGAACGCGGTGGCGACGACCTGCCGACGATGCTCGTCGAGCGACTCGTGAGGCAGCAGATCGCCCGCGACTTGCTCGATCAAGAAGCGATCAAACGGCACGTCACGATTGAAGCTCTCGATCACATAATCGCGATAGCGCCAGGCATCTTTCAATACGAATCCGCGCAGCGTGATCGATTCGCCATAGCGCACCACGTCGAGCCAGTGCCGTCCCCAGCGTTCGCCAAAGTGCGATGACGCCAGCAGCTTGTCGACCAACCGCTCGTAAGCGTCCGGCGCATTATCGCTCACGAACTCCTCGACTTGTTGGGTCGTGGGCGGGATACCGATCAGATCGTAGTGCAGCCGCGCGATGAGCGTGCGGCGATCGGCGTCGGCGGCGGGGGACAGTTGGTTCGCCTCGAGCTTGGCAAGAATGAAGCGATCGAGATCGTCGCTCGGCCACGCCTTGTTTATCACCGCGGGCAGTTTCTGCGGCTGGGGCAATTGATAGGCCCAGAACTTGCGTCCCGCCTCGACGTCGATCTTGGCCTTGGCCAAACTCTTGCCGGCACGTGGATCGGGGGCACCCATTTTCACCCATTGCTCAAAATCGGCGATCACATTCGCGGGCAGCTTGCGCGACGGGGGCATCTTGAAGGTTTCGTACTTCAAGGCGTCGAGCAATGGGCTCTCGTCGAGCTTGCCCGGCACGAGTGACGGACCCGAGTCGCCGCCGGTGAGCAGACCTTCTTTCGTGTCGAGCAGCAGACCACCCTTGGGCGACTTGCTCTTGGCCGAGTGACAGTCGTAGCAATGCTCAACAAGCACCGGCCGAATCTTCGTTTCAAAGAACGCAAGGCCGTCGGGATCAGCGCCTCGGGACGACGCGATCTCGGCAAACGACACGAGCAGGGCGGCGAGCAGAACGACGGGCGAGACACGTCCGATCACGAGCGAACTCCCAGGCGGGCGACGTTAGGCGGTGGGAATAACTTCGGCAGGAGACATGAGCCGCTCGGTAAGCCAGAGCCGCTCAGTCTATAGAACGCGATTCTAACCGAAAAGGAACGGTAAAGTCCATTTCTTCTGGTGCTCGAAATTCGGCGGCGAGGCCGGGAGAGGAAAGGCAGAGGCACCACGGAGGAAAGGCAGAGGCACCACGGAGACACGGAGGACACGGAGAAAACATAGAGGAATAAGATGGACTCAGAGAAGTGAATTCAGTTCTCAGGCAATGTAGATGGATAGCTCTTAATCGACGATCATCAGACCAACTCCTCGCATAATCGCCTCTCTTTCTCCGTGTCCTCCGTGTCTCCCTGTGGTGCCCTCTTCTTTTCGCGTCACGCCCCCTGCTAGACCTTCGTCCCGCCGTCGCTACAATACCGGCGTCCTCTTTGGCATCTCGGCAATCTTTCGTACGCCCGGCGGGCTATGGTTCCCATTTGGTTGGGAGCTGGCGGAGGTTGCATGTCGCGCACCACTCGACGGGTAAAGCCCGTGCGAGTTGCGGATGAATTCCACACCCAGTCCAACCACCCTGGCGGAAACACCACTTCACGCTTGGCACATGGCCCACGGCGGTCGCATGGTCGACTTTGCCGGTTGGTCGATGCCGGTCCAGTATTCGTCGATTGTCGACGAGCACACTGCGACCCGCACCCACGCGGGCCTGTTTGATATCTCGCACATGGGACGGCTGCGGTTCGATGGACCCGGGGCGCGCGACTTCTTAGAACATTTGTTGACCCGGCGCGTGCACGACATGCGGCCGGGTCAAATTCGTTATTCACTGCTCACCAATGACAGCGGCGCGGTCCTAGACGATGTGTTGCTTTACGCACTCAACGACGCCGCGGGAGGTGAGTACTGGTTGCTCGTCGTGAACGCCAGCAATCGCGAGAAGGTGGTGCAGTGGCTGCAACCCCGACTCGTCACGGTCCAAGGCGTCTCGATGACCGACGTCACCCGTCAATGGGCGATGATCGCCGTGCAAGGACCACGAGCGATCGAACTGTTGCAACCGTTGGTCGACGCACCGCTGACGAACATGAAGTACTACACCGGCGTTGAGTGCCGCATCGCGGGTCACGGCGGCATCGTGAGCCGCACGGGCTACACGGGCGAAGATGGTTGCGAGTTGATCCTGGGCAACAACGCCGTGCCGGGCGTGTGGCAGCAATTGATCGACGGCGGTGCGAAGGCTTGCGGTCTCGGCGCGCGAGACACGTTGCGCCTCGAAGCCGGCATGCCGCTCTATGGCCATGAACTGAGCGAAGAGATCAGCCTGTGGTATTGCGGCCTGGGCTTCGCGATCAATCTCAAGGACCGCAGCTTCCCGGGCCGCGATGCGCTGGAAATGACTCGGATGTGCGAGGGCGTGACGCAGCGTGTGGGCATCGTGCTCGACAGCAAACGCGTTCCGCGTGAGCATTTTCCGGTCGTGAACGCCGCGGGCCAAAAGATCGGCGAGACGACCAGCGGCACCTTCTCGCCGACATTGAATCAACCGATCGCCATGGCATTCGTGAGCGCCGAGCACGCCGCGCCCGGGACATCGCTAGCGATCGACATTCGTGGCAAGCACGAGCCCGGCCGGGTTGTCGCGTTGCCGTTTTATAAAAGAAAGTGAGTACGTGAGTAGGTGAGTAAGTCACCAGCGTCGGCGATTTGGCAGCGCGCGAAACCGCAAGCGGGCCACCAACTCGCGCACTTTGTGCAACTCGCTTGCGGTTTCGCGCTTTGAATCTACCTACTCACTTACTCACCTACTCACTCGTTCCCGCACCTCACCCAAGGAGTCGTCCGTGTCCCTCAACCCGCAGGATCTCAAATACGCCAAGACCCACGAGTGGGTGCATGTCGCCAGCGATGCGTCGGGTGCCAAGGTCGCCACGATCGGCGTTTCAGCGTTCGCACTTGAGGCGCTGACCGATCTGGTCTTCATCGAGCTCCCCAAGCCGGGCAAGCAACTCAAGGTCGGCGATACCTTCGGCGAGATCGAAAGCGTCAAGGCGGTCAGCGATCTGTACAGCCCCGTGACCGGCGAGGTGATCGAGTCGCATGCGGCGCTGAGCGATCAACTCGAACAATTGAATCAAGACCCGTACGGCAACGGCTGGATGATCAAGGTGAAGCTGGCCAGCGATGCCGGACTAGACACTTTGCTCGACGCCGCCGCGTATCAAAAGCAGTGTTCCGAGGAGCAGCACTAATGTCGTATCTGTTCAACACCCCGGCCGATGAAGCGGCGATGCTTCGTTCGATTGGCGCGAAGTCGATCGACGAGTTGTTCGAGCTCGTGCCACGCGAGTTGCGGATGGCTCGGCCGCTCGATTTGCCGCCGCCGCTCACCGAGTTGGAGTTGACGCAACATTTGGCCAAGCTCGCCGCTCAAAACGGCTCGCCGCGCGATCATGTCTGCTTTCTCGGCGGTGGCGCTTACGATCATTTTGTGCCTGCCGTTGTTGACGCACTCGCTTCACGCGGCGAATTCTACACGTCGTACACGCCCTATCAGCCCGAGGCGAGCCAGGGGAACTTGCAAGCGTTCTTCGAGTATCAAACGCTTGTCACGCGCTTGACCGGCATGGATGTCTCGAACGCGAGCTTGTATGACGGCGGCTCGGCCGCGACCGAAGCAGTGTTGATGAGCCTCGCCGCGACCGGTCGAGCGGGCAAAGTGGTCGTCGCCGCGAGCGTACATCCCGAGTATCGCGCGATTCTGAAGACGTATCTCGTCAACCTGAACGTCGAGTTGGTGACGGTCGGCACGCCGGAGGGGATCGTGTCGCCGGTCGAACTCGCTTCGGCGGTCGACAGCAACACGGCGTTTGTGCTCGTGCAGCAGCCGAACTTCTTTGGCTGCATCGAGGATGTCGAGATCCTCGCGCAGATCGCTCACGACGCGGGCGCGTTGTTCGTCACGAGCGTCGATCCGATCAGCCTCGGCGTGCTGAAGCGTCCCGGCGAGTACGGCGCGGACATCGTCGTGGCCGAGGGACAGTCGCTCGGCAATCCGTTGCAGTTCGGCGGGCCGTATCTGGGAATCATCGCGTGTCGTGAATCGTTCGTGCGACGCTTGCCGGGCCGCATTGCCGGGCAGACCGTCGATCGCCACGGTTCGCGCTGCTGGGTGCTGACGTTGCAGACTCGTGAGCAGCACATTCGCCGCGAGAAGGCGACCAGCAACATCTGCACCAACCAAGGCTTGTTCGCGCTGCGAGCGACGATTTATCTGTCGCTGTTGGGGCCGCAAGGGTTGCGTGAAGTGGCGAATCTGTCGCTGCAAAAGGCTCATTACGCGCGCCAGAAATTGTCGTCCGGCGATCGATTCCAATTGGCGTTCGGTCATCCGACCTTCAAAGAGTTTGTTGTGCGCGATCGTGATGGAGCGGTCGAGAGTCTGCTCGCCGAAGCGTATGACGAGGGGCTATTGGCCGGCGTGCCGCTCGCGCCTTGGTATCCCAATTTGAGCGACTGCTTCCTGGTCGCGGTGACCGAACAACGGACACAAGCCGAGATTGATCGTTTGGCTGCGGTACTCAATACATCCTCTCGCACGAAGAGGTCTGTCCATGCGTAATACCTTCCATACCCAAACGCTGTTTGAACTCTCGCAGCCCGGCCGACGCGCCGCGGTGCTGCCGTCGTGCGACGTGCCCGAGGCACCGCTCGAAAAGTTGTTGCCCACCAGTTCGCTGGCCGACGCCCCGCCGCCGCTGCCCGAGCTAGCCGAGGGAGACGTCGTGCGACACTTCACGAATCTGTCGCAACTCAACATGTCGGTCGACACGCACTTCTATCCGCTCGGGTCTTGTACGATGAAGTACAATCCGAAGCGGAACGAGCGACTCGCTTCGTTGCCGGGCATTGTCGATGTGCATCCGCTGCAACCCGACCACTCGGTGCAAGGTTTGCTCGCGCTGCTTTACGATATGCAGGCGATGCTCGCCGAGATCGCGGGTTTGCCGGCCGTGAGTTTGCAGCCCGCGGCGGGTGCGCAGGGTGAAATGACCGCATTGATGGTGGCGGCCGCGTATTTCCGCGAACGTGGTGAGCAGCGCACGAAAGTGCTCGCACCCGACAGCGCTCACGGCACGAATCCGGCCAGCGCCGCGGTCGCCGGCTTCGACGCGATCACGGTCAAGAGCAACGCTGACGGCTTCGTCGATCTCGACGATCTGCGGGCCAAGCTCGACGGCGAGACCGCGGTGTTCATGATCACCAATCCGACGACGCTTGGCATGTTCGAGCCGAACATCGCTCAGATCGCCGAGATGGTTCACGCGGCGGGTGCTCTGTTGTATCTCGACGGCGCGAATATGAACGCCATTCTTGGCATCACTCGGCCGGGCGATTTTGGTGCCGACATGATGCACTTCAATCCGCACAAGACGTTCAGCGGTCCGCACGGTGGCGGTGGTCCCGGCGCGGGCCCGATCGCCGTGACGAACAAACTTGGTCCGTATCTGCCTTCCCCGGTGGTCGTGAAAGACGCCGATGGCAAGTACCGGCTCGACAACGATCGGCCGCAGTCGATTGGCCGTGTTCGCAGCTTCTTCGGTCAAGTCGGTGTCTTGGTGCGAGCCTATTGCTATATCCGGACCTATGGTCCTGCGGGGCTGCGCAAGGTGAGCGAACACGCGGTGTTGAACGCGAACTATCTGCTTAGCCTGCTCAAGGACACGTTTCCCGTGCCGCAGGGGGATCGCTGCATGCACGAGTTCGTCGCCTCGGCGAGCAAGCTCAAGGCCGAGCGTGGCATCTCGGCGATGGACATCGCCAAGCGGTTGCTGGACTACGGCTATCATGCTCCGACCGTGTATTTCCCGTTGACGGTCAAAGAAGCGCTGATGATCGAGCCGACCGAGACCGAGAGCAAAGAAACGCTCGACGCCTTTGCGACGGTGTTGAAGCAGATCGTCGCCGAGTCGGCCGAGCAATTGCACGGAGCGCCGCACACGACCGTGATGTGTCGGGCCGACGAAGTGCAAGCGGCCCGGCAGCCGATGCTCGTGGCGCCGCAACTTACTCACTAGTTGGTCGCCATGCGTTTGCTCATCGATCCGCCGGCTCCCGGTCGCTGGAACATGGCGGTCGACGAAATGTTGCTCGGCGCGGCCAATGGGTCGCGCGAGCTAACGTTGCGCATCTATCGCTGGTCGCCCGCCACGTTGTCGCTGGGTTACTTTCAGTCGCATCGCGATCGTGCCCAACACACGCCCAGCCGCGAGATTGCTTGGGTAAGACGTCCTAGCGGCGGCGGAGCGATTGTCCACGACGACGAGGTGACCTACTGCCTCGCGATTCCGCCAGGACATCGTTTCGCCCGT
>JAEUIL010000475.1 GCA_016794255.1 Planctomycetaceae bacterium
ATCACCCCGACGTACTCAAGCAGTTGACGCTTGATCTGCAATCGGCCTCGCAGCGCCCGTTACGCTTGACCGGCCCGCGGTTCACTTATCAGACTCGCACGTTGCGTTATCCGGGCCCCAACGTTTCGGCGTACGACAATGCTGGCGAGCTCGGTACTCCGTTTATGCTCACCGGTCTCGAACGCCACTGGCACGATTCCCGCTTCGATTTGATCTGGAAGGAAGAGAATCCTGACAAACGCACCAACCGCGAGTTAGGCGATTTGCCGATCTTGGAACTCGCCGCTGTCGATCGTATCGAAACCAAGAATGTTCGCTCGTTCGTGCTCAACACCTCGCTCGAAGAAAACGACTCGACGACGCTCAGCGTCGATGGCCAAGCCGTCAAGATCACGATCCCGGACCAGTTCTTCAACATCTTTCCGGGGCTGGTCGACTTGATGAAAGTCGACGGTCGCTGGCGGCAGAAGACCAGCAGTGACAAAACAACAGGCTCGGCGAAGACGTGTTACCTGCAAGGCCCCATCGACGACGCGTTCTACGATCCGTTCTTGGTCGTTGTCCCCTCGGGCAAATCGAAACATCCGGCCGTCGAGCGCTGGGTGCAATTCGAGTTGGCCCACTTCAAAGATCGTTGGCGGCGGTTGTTCCGCGGTGATGTTCGTGTCAAGAAGGACACCGAACTCACCAAAGAAGACTACGACAACTATCATCTCATCGCTTGGGGCGATGCCGACTCCAACGCGCTCATCAAGTCCGTGGCCGCTAAACTGCCGGTGCAATGGACTGCCGATAAACTCGCGATCGGTGGCAAGACGTATGACGCGGCCAATCACGTGCCGGTGCTGATCTATCCGAACCCGCACGAGTCTGCCGCCGACAAGGGTAAATACATCGTCATCAACTCAGGCCCCACCTATCGCGAAGGTCACGACTCGAGCAACTCGCTGCAAACGCCGAAGTTGCCCGATTGGGCGATTGTCGATCTCAGCGTGCTGCCCGACGCCAAAGCACCGGGCCGGATTGCCGATGCCGGCTTCTTCGACGAACAATGGCATTACCAGGAACGCCAGTAGCGATGATTTGTCAGCGGAAGACGCTTGTCACCGGCGCCACCGGACTCGTCGGCAACAATGTCGTGCGACTGTTGCTCGAACGGGGCGAAGCTGTGCGCGTTTTGCAACGCACTTCGAGCGATCCCCGGCCGCTAGAGAATCTCGATGTCGAAGTGGCCCGGGGCGATGTCTGCGATCCGCAGTCGCTACACGCGGCATGTGTGGGTATCGAGCGCGTCGTCCACGCAGCGGGGCATGTGCACATTGGTTGGAGCGGGGCCGACAAGCACCACGCGATCAACGTCGAGGGAACGCGCAACGTGGTCGCCGCGGCCAGTCAGGCCGGGGCACGGCTCGTCCATGTGTCGAGTGTCGACACACTCGGTTACGGCACGAAGCAACAGCCGGCCGACGAAGAGACCGAGCCGGTCAACACATCGATTCCGTACCCCGCCAGCAAATTAGCCGCCGAGCGGATCGTGACCCAAGCGGTCGAGGAACAACGGGTCGAGGCCGTGATCGTCAACCCGGTTTACATGTTTGGCCCCTGGGACTGGCGGCCTTCGAGCGGACAGATGATTCTCGAAGTCGTGCGCAACAACGGCGTCTTTCCTCCGCGCGGGAGCAACGACTTCTGCGATGTGCGCGACGTCGCCAGCGGCATCCTGGCAGCACTCGATCGCGGCCAGCCCGGCCGACGGTATATCTTGGGAGGCGAGTGCCTCACGTATATCGAGGCGTTTCGTTTGATCGCCCGCATCACCGGCGGCTTCTCGGCCATCTGTCGCGTCGATCCCGTCACACAGTGGATCGCCGGTTTTGTCGGCGATGTCTACGGCAAGATTCGCGGTCGCGAACCGAGCGTGAACACCGCCGCCATCGCGCTCTCGCGGCAGCCGCATCATTTCAATTATGCTCGCGCTGCTAGCGAACTCGGCTATTCACCCCGGCCTGCTAGCGAGGCGATTCGTGCCGCCTACGAGTGGTTCCTCGAACACGGCTACATCCCCCCCTCGAAACGACGGCCTTTGTCGGCAAAATCGGAATAATTTCTCCAGTTTGACCAAGTTGCGGGCGATAAACCAAGCGGAAACGTTCAAATCCTGAACGCCTCGTCTGATTGGGAACATGGTTCGCGCCCGTTTCTTACTCGCCGCTTGCCTGCTGTGGGGCCCGTTCGTCGGCTGCGCCCAACGCTGGCATTGCGCGACGCCGTGGAGCGCCGACCATCCCCACATGAGCGATCTGCTCGCGACCGGTGAACGGGGTACGCTGCGGTTGGCGGTCGACTCGTCCGAGCGTTCGTTCAACGATTCCGAGTTCGAGTATCACACGCTTTCGCCGCGTGAGTGTCAGTGCCTGGCCGTCGAGCGTTCGAAGCTCGGCAATATGCTCGCGGATCAAAGCCGCAAACTCATGTGCGAGGCGAAGCACAAGGACCCCTGCGAATGCGTGCTGCCCCAACTGCTTGACTCGGCTGCGCTCGAAGCTCGCAACCGCACAGCCGGCACCGCGCTCGAACTGTATTACACGATCGCGCGACTCGAAGCGCAAAAGAAACTGCTCGACCTCGCTATTGCCGAACTCGACGACGCCGTGGCCGAGGTCGACGAGGTGCGCCGACAAACGATCACGCTGCCGCTCAAGGTCGAAGGCTTCATGCAGCAACGACTCGAGTCGGGCCAAAAGCTGATCGAGCTCGAGCTGGGGATCACGCGCGCCAATCGCGAGTTGGCTAAGCTGCTCGATGTCGAATGGGGTGACGGCTCGACGCGTGTCTGGCCGCAAACCGAGCTCCGCGTGGTGCGCAAGACCATTGACATCGACCAAGCCATTGATCGCGCCGTGGCCGAGCGTCCGGAGTTGGACGTCGCGTGGCAATTGGCCACCTCGGACTGCATCGCGCAGTTGCCGACGATGAAAGCGGCGCTCGGGGGCTACAGTGCGTTCTTAGCCGCCAGTCCGCTGCCCGGCTCGCGTTTGTTCGGCAAGCTCGTGACCGAATGGCTCAACGAACCCGACGAACTGAAGGCCCGTCAGCGTCAGCTACAGCAACTCGCCGAACAGCGCGAACGCGAAACCCGCGACGAAGTGCGCATGAACGTAGCCACGATCTACGGTCGGCATGATGCGGCTGTGTTCGCCAAACAGGCCGTGATTCACTGGGACCAACGGGTCGACGAGTTGCGTCAGGCACGGGACGTGAACAAGAGCGATTGGGCCGAGCTGGTCGAGGCCAAGCTCAAACGCCTCGAAGCACAATCGCAGTTGGTCGAAGCCGTCACAGCCTGGAAGATCGCGCTCATGAAACTGCACGAGACGCAGGGGCGACTCGTTTACGACTGCCTCAACTGCAACTACTAAGTCGCGAATCCCACGGCGTGCTTACGCTAAGATTCCCTTCACGACTTCGCCATGCACGTCGGTCAATCGGACATCGCGGCCGCCGAAGCGAACGGTGAGTCGTTTGTGATCGACCCCCAGCAGATGCAGCATCGTCGCGTGCAGGTCGTGGATCTCGACTTTGTTCTCGATCGCGTAGTAGCCGTACTCGTCGGTTGAGCCGTAGACCGTGCCACCCTTGATACCGCCGCCGGCGAGCCACATCGAGAAACCAAACGGATTGTGATCGCGACCGTCGGTCCCTTGCGCCATGGGCGTTCGGCCGAACTCGCCACCCCAGACAATCAACGTCTCATCGAGCAAGCCGCGATTCTTCAGGTCCTTCATCAGCGCCGCGATCGGTTGATCGACCGCCAGCGCGTTGTCTTCGTGACCTTTGATCAAGTTGCGATGCTGGTCCCAACGATCGTGACCGCAGTTGGGACAGAGCAGTTCGATAAACCGCACGCCGCGCTCGATCAACCGTCGCGCGATCAGGCACTGTCGCGCAAAGGTCTGCGTGTGGGGAAACTTGGCGTCGAGCCCGTACAGTGCGTGGGTCTCTTTCGTCTCGCCCGAGAGGTCCATCAAATCCGGCACGGCCGACTGCATTTTGAACGCCAGTTCGTAGTTCGCAATCGACGACTCGAGTTGATCCTCGGCCCCTTGACGCTCGGTCAACCGACGATCGAGTTGCCGCATCAGCTCGAGTTTGCGTCGCTGTAGCGATTCGGTCTTTTCGAGCCGCGTAACGTCGGCGATCGGCAGTTGCCCCTGTTTGAAGATCGACCCTTGATACGTCGCGGGCAAGAAGCTGCTGGTGAAGCAGTCCATGCCGCCGGGCGGGATCATGCCGCTGCTCAACACGACGAACCCGGGCAAGTTCTGGCATTCGCTCCCCAAGCCGTACGTGACCCAGGCTCCCATGCTCGGTCGGCCTTGAATGCCCGAGCCGGAGTGGATGAAGTAGTTGGCGTTGGTGTGTTCGCTGAAGTTGGCGACCATCGAGCGGACCACCGCCATGTCGTCGACACACTCGGCGATGTGTGGAAACAAATCGCTCACCGGCGTGCCACTTTCGCCGTACTGCTTGAACTTCCACGGGCCATGGAACACCTTGCCGACATTGTCGAACTGCGTCGGCGGGACTTTCATTTTGATCGGCTGGCCGTGCTCTTTGGCCAGCAGCGGCTTGGGGTCGAACGTGTCGACCTGCGACGGTCCGCCATCCATGAACAGAAAAATCACGTTCTTGGCACGGGGCGCGAAATGGGTGGGTCGCGGAGCGAGTGACGAGAGCGGCACGCGTTGTGCGGAGCTGTCGGCCGCGGCGAGTTCGTCGGCCATCAGCCCGGCCAAGGCAATCGAACCGAAACCATTGGCGCAGCGCGCGAGCATCTCGCGTCGTGAGAGGGGCGTGGCTTGGAAGCGTCCGCAGTGCATGGCGGTTACCTACTCGGAAGTGGGAACGGGGGGAGGTTCAACACGGAGGACACGGGAGATCACGGAGAGGGCACGACGTCGAACAGAAGTGTATTTCAAATCATCCGTTATCATTGAGACAGTTCATTCTATCTGTCTAATGCTCTCCGTTTTCTCTCCGCGTACTCCGTGTTCTCCGTGTTGAAATCTCCCGCCGTCCTCAAGGAACGAAAATGAACTCTTTCAAATTAAACATCACATGACACAAATCGGTCCAAGCCTGCGGACGGGCGTCACGACCGGACTCGTAGAGCGCGGCTTGGATAAAACCCTCGGCTTGCTGAAGCTCTGCGGCGTCGGGCGAGCGACCCAAGGCCGTTTGATACATCTGCTCGATCCGCTCGCGATCGTTGAGATTGCCTTGCTCGAGCAGTCGGGCCGACCATTTCGCCGCCTGCTCGCGCACCAGTGGGTTGTTCATCATCGCCAGCGCCTGAGCGGGCACGTTCGAGACCGTCCGTCGGCCGATCGTCGAGAACGGCACGGGGTAGTCGAACGCCAAGAACAACGGATTCAAAAAGTTGCGTCGCACGCCGAGATAAACACTGCGGCGCCCTTCGCCATCGGGCGGACCACTGCGTCCCGGCCGACCCCGGCCATCCATGAACGGCGTGAGATACGGCATCACGCTCGGCCCGTACATCTTGTCGTTCAGCGAACCGGCCACGGCCAACACACAGTCGCGAATCGCCTCGGCCTCGAGCCGGCGCACATTCATGCGATGCAACAGCTTGTTGGTCGGGTCAATCGTCAATGCCTGCGGTTGCACGGCGCTCGACATGCGATAGGTATTCGAGTCGAGCATCAAGCGATGCATATGCTTGAGCGACCAGCCATTCTTGACGAGTTCCGTCGCCAAGAAGTCGAGCAACTCGGGATGCGACGGCGCAGTGCCCATGTGGCCGAAATCATCGACCGTCGGCACCAAACCGACGCCGAAGTGATGCTTCCACAAACGGTTGACGATCACCCGGGCGGTGAGTGGATTGCGCGGGTCGACGATCTGCCGAGCGAGCTCAAGTCGGCCGCTGCCGGTGAACTTCTCAGGCTGACGCAACGAATGACTGACGGCTTGAACCAAGTGACGCGGTGCCACCTCGCCGAGCAAGCGGTGATTGCCCCGCACGAGCACATATTCATCCTCGGGCGTTCCATCGGTCATCGCCATCACACGGCGTTGGTACTGCACACGCTGCTCGACTTTGGCAAACTTGTCGAGCCACGCGGTCAACTCGGGCGTCGGTTCCACAACTTGTTCGCTCAACGTTCGCTCGGCGAGTGCGTCTTTGGGCACGTCGCCTTGCACGACCGTGTCGAGAGCACCCCAACCGTCGCCGTCGTCGATCAACTCGACATAGGCCATGTGGCCAACCCATTTGCTCACATCCTGCCGGTGCCACACGAACTTGTCGGCCGGTTGAGCCGCAAAGGTCAAGCCGCCGTAGATCGGATTGCGGATGAGTTGGAAGCTATCGATGATCAGGTTGAACTTCGCGCCACCGGCTCCGGCGATGCGGTAGTGCAGCACGGGTTGCTCGATCTTGAACGTCGGCGAGCGGAGCGTGCCCCGCAAACGTGGCGCGATCGAGCCGCTGTGGGCAACTCCCGCTGGGACAGTCGTGGCGAACCACTTGTTGTC
>JAEUIL010000509.1 GCA_016794255.1 Planctomycetaceae bacterium
GCCACGGGCATCGGCTGCCAACAGGTTGCCGTGCACCACGTCTTTCACAAACGTGAAGTCGCGCGACTGTTCGCCATCGCCGTAGATCGTCGGCCGTCGCCCGGCCAGAATCGCGGTCAAGAACAACGGAATGACCGCCGAGTACGGACTGGCCGGATCCTGCCGCGGTCCAAACACGTTGAAGTACCGCAGACAGACCGTCTCGAAGCCATACGTGGCCGCGAACGCCTGACAATACATTTCGCCCACGAGCTTCGCCGCGCCATACGGTGAGATCGGCGCGAGCAAATCGGTCTCGCGTTTGGCGCTGCCAGGTTGATCGCCATAGCAGCTAGCACTGGCAGCGTAGACGAGTCGCCGCACGCCCGCTTTGCGAGCCGCGTCGAGGACCGTGAGCGTTCCCGTCCCGCAGACAGCGTGGCTATCGAGCGGTCGTTCGACCGAGATCGGCACCGAGGCGAGCGCCGCGTGATGGAACACGCAGTCGACGCCACGCACCGCTCGGGCCACGGTCGCCGCGTCCGTGATGTCACCTTCGATGAACTCGACGTCAAAGCCGGTGAGGTTCGAGCGATGCCCGGTGTTCAGGTTGTCGAGCACCCGCACGCGATCCCCCCGGGCGACGAGCGCTTCGACGATATGAGAACCGATGAAACCCGCTCCGCCGGTGACCAGGAAGGTGCGCATGGTGCAATTGTCCCGAATGTGCAGTGTGGACCGGATCGGTAAACGGGCCGACCCCCACAATCGTAGCACATGGCGGCGATCGAGGCGTGGTCAGTGGGCCGAAATCGTTCCCTGACTGACATTTACAGCAAAGTTGCGGGTCGAGTATTCTGCCCGCCGCGTCGTGCGACACGGTCGACTTTTGCTCGTTCCCCGGGATGGGTCTCATGAATCGCTTGTTGATCGCGCTCTTGGTCGTGATCTGTCTCAGCTCACGCGTTTCGGCCGACGACTTTTGCATCTACAACAAGGTGTACATCGGCAAAGACGTGGCCGAGAGCACGACGATCTTCCGCGGCGGCCGGGTCTACGATCTGCTCACGCAGAAGGCCGAGATCACGATTTTCGATCCGAGTAACAATCGGTTCGTGATCATCGATCCCGAGCGGAAACTGAAGACCGAAGTGACCACCGATCAAATCGAGGGCTTCATTCAGCGCGTCCGCAGCGGCGTGGCCAACACAGAGCCCGGGTTGGCGACGTTCTTGATCGATCCGGTTTTCGAGGAATCGTATGATCCGATCGAGAGTCGGTTGACGCTCAAGAGCGACTGGCTGACGTACGAGGTGAAGTCGCAAACGCCCAAGTTTGCTTCGATGGCGCAGCAATACGCACCCTACATTCAGTGGCAAACGAAGCTCAACTCGGTGTTGCGAATCGGTTCGCTGCCACCGTTCCCGCGGATGAAGCTGAACGAAGCTTTGGCCCGGCAGGGACGCTTGCCGGTTGAGGTGGCTGTCACGCGTTACTCGGCGCCCCCGCTACGTCGGCCGGCCACGTTGCGCTCGGAGCATCGCATCCAAGCGGCGCTCTTGCCCACGGAGCAGGCCAAGATAGACGAAGCGGATCGACATTTGGCCACGTTTCCGACCGTGAGCATGATCGAGTATCAACGCAGCGAGCTGCCCGTGGCCGAGACGGCCAAGGCCCCCAAGTAGGGCCTGCAAAAAATCTGGCGAGATCGGGGCTCGCAGGTGGCATGGCCTGCCGCGGGAGATTAGGATCGTGCCCATCCTCAACGACCGTAGCGTCGTGACTGGTCGGTTCGCCGCGCTTTGAACCTGCTTGCGGCCTGCACCCGACCGGTCGAACGATCCCGCCTTCCGTTTCGCCCACAGCTTGGGAGTCTTTTGCAATGCATCGCTTGCTTGGCAGCTTCGTGTTGATGTTGAGCGCGTATCTGGCGCTGGTTGCGGTCGCTCCGGCCGCGCAGTTCACCGTCGAACGCAACGGTAACAACGTGACCATCAATCTCGATGGGAAGTTCTTCACCGCCTATGTCACCGACAATGGCCCGAAGCCGATTCTGTGGCCGATCATCGGTCCCACCGGGGCCGAAATGACCCGGGCTTATCCGATGAAAACGGTCGAAGGCGAGAAGCACGATCACTATCACCACCGCTCGTTGTGGTTCACGCACATGGAAGTCAACGGCTACAACTTCTGGGCCGAGGAGCAAAGTTTCGGCAAGAAGAACCCCGAGGTGACCGCCAAGTTGGCCAAGACCGTCCACCGTGAGTTCAAAGAGGTGTCGGCGAGCGGCGATCGCGTCGCGATTACGGCTGTCAACGATTGGATCGGTCCCAAGGGCGACAAGGTGCTCGAAGACGAGCGTCGTCTGACGTTCACCGCCGATGACACGAGCCGCACGATCGATTTCGATATCGATCTGAAGGCGACCAACGGCGACGTCCTGTTTGGCGACAACAAGGATGGCACGTTCGGCATCCGCGTGCCGACCTCGATGGATGTCACGTCCAAGCAAGGTGGCAAGATCACCAACAGCGAAGGCCTCACCGACGAAGCCGCTTGGGGCAAAGCCGCGAAGTGGTGCGACTACTCGGGCCCGGTCGCTGGCAAGACCGTCGGCATCGCCGTGCTGAACCACCCGAGCAGCTTCCGTTATCCCACGACTTGGCACGTGCGGACGTACGGTCTGTTCTGTGCGAACCCGTTCGGCTGGCACGACTTCAAGATGGACAAAGACGGCTCGTACACGCTCAAGTCGGGCGACACGCTCAAGTTCCGCTACCGCGTGATTCTTCACAGCGGAGACACCGCTGCGGCGAATTTGCCCGCCGCGTTCGATAAGTACGCCGCCGAGAAAAAGTAACGGCAGAGACGCAATTCCCGGCCCAGCGCGATCCGTGCGGGCCGTCACCGACGGTTGACCGTCAGGTCGGCCGATGACGAGCGACAGTGGAGCTCGTCATCGGCCTAATTTTTTGCCCGTAGCGATCCACAGCAGGCGCAAAAAACGCGGCCTGCCGAATCGCAATGATTCCGCAGGCCGCGAGTTGTTTAGCAGGGCAAATCGCCGTAGCGACGCGATCCGACAGGAAGACTAGACCGCTTCGTCTTCCTCTTCTTCCTCTTCGTCGTCGTCCCAATCGTCGTCTTCGTCGTCATCCCAATCGTCGTCCTCGTCTTCATCGAGGTCGTCGTCTTCGTCCTCATCTTCGTCTTCTTCCTCGTCGTCGTCGACTTCTTCCCAGTCGTCGTCGTCGAAGTCGTCGTCGAACTCTTCATCTTCCTCGTCCTCGTCGTCGTCTTCATCGTCGTCGAGGTCGTCATCCTCATCATCATCGAGGTCGTCGTCATCGTCCTCGAAGTCATCGTCCTCTTCGTCCTCGGCGCGTTCGATCAGAGACCGCCGCCGACGCTCTTCTTCCAATAGCTCAGGGGTTGCCGGTTCTGTGGTCGCGACACTCACGTCTGATGACTCCTGTTGCGAATCCGTTTCAGTTAATTCGGGGTCTGCGTTCAGCTTCACTGCTCGCAGGTAGTCGGCTCGGGGGAGTTCGTTCAAGTCCCGCAAGCCAAACACCTGCAAAAACCGTTTCGTTGTACCATACAGGAACGGCCGACCGAGCTCTTCGCTACGACCGACGATCCGCACGATATCGCGCTCCATCAACTGTCTGAGCAACTCGCCGCACTGCACGCCGCGAATCGACTCGATCGCCGCACGCAACACCGGTTGACGATACGCGATCACGGCCAAGGTTTCGAGTGCCGGAGCTGACAAACGAACTTCGACCGACGATTGGTGAAGTCGGCGCAACCAGCCGCCAAACTTGCGTCTAGTTAGCAGCCGAAATCCGCCAGCCACTTCTTCGACCCGAAACGCACAGCCGGCCAAATCATACAATTGGTTTAATCGGCGAATCAATGTACGGGCTGCGGTCGCATCCGCCAAGCGGGCGAACTGTGCAATTTTTCTCAAGTTTAGCGGTTCGTGGGCGACAAACAGCACTGCTTCGAGGGTGGCCAATTCGGGATCACGCAGCAGCGGCGACCGCGCGCTCGGTGAGGCAGCGGTTTCTGGCGTCGGTTTAGCAGTCCCGACCGACGCGGCATGTTTGCCGGGCGAAGGGGGCGACGAACGCTGCGCAAGCGGATGGCGATAGCGCAACGCAATGCTGTTCAATGCTTTAGCAGCGGTAGAAAGCGACGGTCGCATGGGGATCAGCCTACGCCCTGGCGTTGGAACCGAGCAAGATGGATCGGGCTAAAAGTTCAGGCACCCATCCATGGGTGGGGGTGAACGAGCGGGATTGAAAACAGGCGGGTCGTAGACACGAAAACAGGCCGCGAGCCGGGAGTATTTCCGAGATTTTTTCCGCCCTGACTGAGCTGCCCGAGACATTCGCGTGCTTAACGCACGTTGATCCGCCAGGCGTCGATCTGGCGAAGCGCCTCTTGCATCGCGTCTAAAGGGGTGGGGCCCGTGGCTTCAAAGTGTCGCGAGAAGCCGGGATCGTTCGGCAGCGACGCCTTGCAACGGAAACGATAGCCCCCCATCTCGCCGGCCGACTCGAGAATGAACTGCGTGGCCCCGAGGTTCTTGAGCCGCGACTCGGTCCATTGAAACCAATCGCCGGGCGTGGCCGGTTGCGTGACATTATCAACTGACGCGGTCTGTGGGGC
>JAEUIL010000545.1 GCA_016794255.1 Planctomycetaceae bacterium
AGCAAGAAACGCGACCCGATCTTGCAAGAGTTCAAAGAGAGCAAAGATCGCCCGGTGTTGCTCATCAGTTACGGCGCGGGTGGCGTGGGCCTGAATTTGCAGTTCAGCGAGTATGTGTTTCTGTTCGACCGGTGGTGGAATCCCGCGATCGAAGATCAAGCCGTCAATCGCGCCCATCGCATCGGCGCCGCCGGTCCGGTGACGGTGACGCGGTTCTTGGCCGTCAACTCGATCGAAGAGCGGATCAATCAGATCCTGGCCGAGAAGCGTGAGATATTCGATTCGATCTTCAACGACTCGCTCGTCGGCGAAGCGCCGCAAAAGTCCGGCCTCACGCAGGCCGAGATTTTCGGTTTGTTCCAGCTCAAGTGTCCATCCGGACCGTTGAACCTCGCGGCGTAGCGTATCCATCACATAGTGATAGTATCCATCACGCTCCGTCGTGATGGGAATTGGAGTTTCGTTCTCACTAGTCGAAACTCTATCACGCAATGTCTTCACCACCGCGCATCACGCGGAGCGTGATGGATACTATTCGAGAAACACCGTCTGCCGATCGGGCGATGAGAAACTGATCACGCACACCACGGGCGTCGTGCCGCGGTTGATCAGGTTGTGACGCACACCTGCCGGAATCACGATCGTCGAGCCGGGACCGAGATGCACCCACGCGCCGTCGTAACTGTGGTCGCACTCGCCACTGACGACGTAGAGCACCTCTTCGCAGTTGGGATGAAAGTGCAACGGGTTCTGCTCGCCCGGCAGGATCTCGGAGACGCCGAACGTCTGTAGCGCTCCGGGCGCAATCTGGCCGTTGCATAGCCAACGGAGCGTGCCCCACGAGAACGACTGCGTCACCGCGTCGCTGGGGTGAATGGTCGTGACAACCGGCGTCGACATGAATCGCTCCTCGCAATCAATCGTGAAGATAGCTTGCGCCCCATTCTGCACTCACGGTGGAGCCCGATTCTAGTGCGGACGCCGATAACACGCGCGATTTGTCCTTTCAGCGCTCCTCGATGCCGGAAAAGTTACTTGCATCGGCTCGCCGCCTGCCCCAAACTAACCGCACTTGCTCGCCTCAAACTCTGCCGCCTGCCATGAAAGGTCGCACTACCATGACCCGCCGCCTTGCCTGTTGTCTGTTCGCTTTTCTCGCTTTGTCGTCCGTCGTGCTCACTGCCGCGCCCCCCAACCCGGTCGAGCCCGACCCGAACTCGCCGCGACCGATCGAAGCCGTCGACAGCGTGTTTGTCGAAGATCTAACCTGGATGGAGATTCGCGATCGGATGCGGGCCGGCGTCGACACCGTCATCGTGGCGACGGGCGGAATCGAGCAGAACGGTCCGTACCTCGTCACGGGCAAGCACAACGTCGTGCTTCGTGGCGTGACCGAAGTCATCGCTCGGCGCATGGGCAACGCCCTCGTCGCGCCGATCGTCGGCTTCGTGCCCGAAGGAGATATCGACCCACCGTCGCTGCACATGAAGTATCCCGGCACGATCAGCCTGACCGAAGCGACCTACGCCGCGCTGCTGACCGACATTTGCTCGAGCTTCAAAACGCACGGCTTCAAGCGGATCGTGCTCTTGGGCGACAGCGGCGGCAACGTGGCAGGCATGAAAGCGGTGAGCGAGAAACTGAACAACGCCTGGAAAGGCTCGACCAAGATCGTGTATGTGCCCGAGTTTTACGATTATGGTGGTTTGGCCAAATGGGTCGAGTCGCAGGGGATCAAGCAAGGGAACGAAGGCTTGCACGACGATTTCGTCATGACCGCGCAGATGCTGGCGATTGATCCGAAGTCGGTGCGGATGGCAGAGCGCGTGAAGGCGGGCAAGTTCTCGATCAACGGCGTCGACTTGGCCCCGGCCGAGAAGACGATTGCTTGGGGGAAGAAGATCATCGACTATCGGGCCGACTTGACGTTGAAAGCGATCGCGGCGAAACAGTAACCCTGGACGCGGTCGAGAGATTGATCGAGAATGATGGCGGTGTCGTGGCTTAAACCCGCGTAGGCCGGAACAAGTCCGCGCTGTTCCGGCATTGTGCGACGTTGTTTAGGCATGGCGAACTTGTTCGACTGCGTCGCCGGAACATCGCTGCGCTTGTTGCCGGCCTACGAGCTACTCGATTCCTTTCGGCTACTAGCATCGCTATGAAAAAGCCGCGCGTGCTGCGAGTCTACGACAACGGGCGACCGATTTGGGAAGCCGAACTGACCGAACCCATCGAGTTCGGCCGGATCGAAAACACGGCCCAAACGCAGCTGCCGCTGGTCACCCGTAGCGATCAGGGGCGTCCCCTCCGCGTGCAAATCGCCCGGGCTCAAGAGAATTACATCTCGCGCCGTCACTTGCTGCTGAAGCCCGTGGGGGACGACAGCGTCGAGGTGACCAATCTTAGTCAGACCAATCCGGTCTACTTCAACCGCGGCGAAATGCTCCCTCGGGCCGACGCCGGAACGCCGCCGAGTCGTGTCTTTCCGCTGATCGGCGATCCGCTGCTGATCACGCTGCGCGGCGAGTCGGGCGTCAAAGCGATCAGCCTCGAGCTAAATCAAGATGTTGAGAGCATGACGTGGCGTTCGGCCGAGGCCCGCAATCAAGGCTCGCCCCGGCAGTTCATGTCGATCGCCGATCTGGCTCGTCGCGACGATCACGAGTCGCTGCAAGAATGGCTCGGCACGTTGATCGATGTGTTGCAAAGCGCCGCGAACTCGAACGACTTCTTTCAGAAAGCGGCCGAGGCGGTGGTGCGGCTCGTCGGTATGAGTTACGCGACGGTGCTGCTGTGGGAGCATGGCGAGTGGAAGACCGTGGCGTCGGTCGGTGACGAGTCGGGCTCGCGCTCGCCGAGTCGCTTGGTGCTCACGCGAGCGCAGCACGAGAAGCAGACGATCTTTCGCACCGCGCCGCCCGGCAGCGACTCAATGACCATGGACGCGCGGGTCTCGGACAGCTTGGCGGGGCTCGAGGCGGTGGTCGCGGCCCCGTTTTTTGACGAGAACCACGAGGTGCTCGGTATCGTCTACGGCAGCCGGACGCGCTCGTTAGGTTCGTCGCAGCCGCATGTTTCCAAGATCGACGCCACGCTCGTCACGGCCTTGGCCCATGGCGTCGAGGTCGGTTTGCGTCGCGTGCGCAGCGAGAAATATTTGCTCGAAGCGCAAATTCGTTTCGAGCAGTTCTTCTCGCCCGAGTTGGCCCGCGAGTTGGCCGTGAATGCCGATCTGCTCAAAGGGGCCGATCGCGACGTGAGCATTCTCTTTTGTGACATTCGCTCGTTCAGTCGCATCAGCGAACGGCTCGGCGTCGAGGCGACGCTCGAAGTTGTCGGCGAGTTCTTCAATCTGGCGGCAGAGCAAGTCTTGCGACACAGCGGCGTGGTGGTCGACTTCATCGGCGACGAGTTGATCGCCATGTGGGGCGCGCCGACCGAACAACCGCAACATGCCGAGCTGGCCTGTCGCGCGGGCCTCGATATTCTCGCGGCCATCGAGAAGCACGACGCGTATTGGGAACGCAAGATCGGCAGCAAACTCCGCGCCGGCATTGGCATCAACTCGGGCATTGCCCGCGTCGG
>JAEUIL010000613.1 GCA_016794255.1 Planctomycetaceae bacterium
GCCACCGCGCGGGATCGCCACGTTGATGTATTGATCGAGAGCCAACAGATGCCCCACCGCGGCCCGATCGGTGGTGTTCACCAGTTGAATGGCATCGCCAGGCAGACCACAGTTTTCGGCAGTCTCGCTGAGCAGTTGAACGATGGCACGGTTGGAGTGGGCCGCTTCCTTGCCACCGCGCAGGATCACGGCGTTGCCGCTCTTGACGCAGATGCCCGCCGCGTCGCTCGTGACATTCGGCCGCGATTCGTAAATGAAGAACACCACGCCGAGCGGGGCGCGAACTTTGTTCACCACCAGCCCGTTGGGTCGCACGGTCGAGTCGATCACCTGGCCAATGGGCTCGGGAAAGGCGGCGATCTCTTCCAAGGCCGCGGCCATCGACTCAATCGTTTTCGGCGTCAAACGCAAACGGTCGATCTGAGCGTCGGTCAGCCCAAAGGACGGGGCCGCGTCGAGGTCCATCGCGTTAACCGCCTGCAACTCGGCCATCTGAGCCCGCAGCCGGTCGGCCGACTCGCGCAGCCAGCGATTCTTCTGCTTGCCCGAGAGGCGGACTAATTCGCGCGACGCCGCCTGAGCTCGCCGGGCGAGATCGACACAATACGCCTGCAAATCTGTCGCTTCGACCACAGCCATCACAGTAAATACAGAAGACGAGAAGATCGGTCCACTACGCAGTATCAGCAACCGTGCAGGATGAGTCAACGCCGACCGGGGGTTCTGCGCAGCCTGCAGAAGCTGCACAGACGACTGATCAGGGCCGACTTGACGACGAGAGCGCAGACCGTTTCCCCGCAAATCAACCTTGTCCCGGCTGAAGAACTACTTCGCGGTTTCGACCACGGTAGCCTTGGTGATCGTCACGGGCTTGAGCGGCCGATCGCTGTTGTCGGTTTTCACGCCGCCGATCGCCAACACGTTCTTGAGGCTGTCGGCATCGGAGGTCTTGCCAAACGCGGTGTACTGCTTGTCGAGACTGGCCACGCGACCCAAGCAGATGAAGAACTGCGAACCGGCCGAGTGGGGATCGCTGGTCCGGGCCATCGACAATACGCCCGCCTCGTGTAACCGGTCGTTGAACTCGGCCTTGATCGTATAACCAGGGCCGCCGGTGCCGGTGCCGCTGGGGCAACCACCCTGAATGACAAACCCCTGAATCACGCGGTGAAACGTGATCCCGTCGTAGAAACCGATCTTGGCCAAACCGAGGATGTTCTTGCAGTGTCCCGGGGCGACATCCGGCCACATGTCCAACACAATCTTGCCCATCGAAGTGTCGAGGACGACTTGATACGTGTTCTTGTCGAAGTCGATTGTCTTTTGAGCTTCTTGCACTTCTTTGGAACGATTGGCGGCCATGTACAAAACTCCTGGGGATCAAAATGCGCTGAGCGCGGTCAAAATCATTTCCGGAACGGAAGATGATACCGGCTCGCCCCCGCCAAGCCAAACGGTTTTCGCGAGCGCCACGGCCAGTTTTGGGCACGAAGCAGACTACTTCTTGCCCCACTCGCGGATCGCCGAGTCGGACACTTTCACCAGCGGCGTGTAGTTCGGATGGCGCGACGGCTTGTAGGGACTGTTGGCGGCTGCGTTGTAGCAACAGATCAGCGACCAGCGAGAATGCGGCGACTCGTTTTTGTCCGAACGATGCAGCAAATTGCTGTGAAAAAACAACACGTCGCCCGGTTCGGCCTCGACATACACCAGTTCCAGTCGTTCGAGCGCCGCGTTGACCTTTTCCATGTCGGCCCCGGTTTGATCGCCGGTCTTGCCATGTTCGACACGTCCGATCAAATGCGACCCGCGAATGACCTGCAAACATCCGTTGGCCCGATTGGCCCGATCAACCGCAATCAGACAACTGATCAACCACGGATAGAGACATCCATAATTGTACCAATAGCCATAGTCCTGATGCCATTCCCAAGCGCCACCGACATACGGCTCTTTGAGCATCATCTTGGTGTGCCAGTGATAAACTTCCTGGCCGAGCAACTGCTCGGCGGCGTCGACGAGCCGCGGGGAACGAGAAAACATGCTGTACAAACTCTCGCCCGCTTCGTTCCACAGCGCAAGTTTGGTTTCGTTCCCCTGGGCATCGCGACGGGCATAGGCCGATTGCTGCAGAGCCGGATCGGCGCGAGCAAAGTCCAGCAAGATCTGCATTTCGTCAACGGCAAACAGTTGGCGGCACAACACGTATCCGTCGCGCTCATAGGCCGTGACTTGCTCATCGTTCAATAGCTGCGTGGCCATCGCCATGATCGTGATTCTCCTCGGAGCGGTTCGAGCCACGGGGGGCCGGGATTAACGTGGCTCGCTATTCACAGTTTATCGACCCCACGACAGGCGATTCAACCACGAATGATATCAGTTATCGAATAAACTGATATGATATTAACCGGCGCTTCTTCCGTGCTCGCTCTTTCATGGGCGAAGGTTGCGAAAGTTGACGGTCCCCCATTCGCCACGGATATTGCGAGGGCCGAGCCAGCGTGTCGGACATCCAACGACGCTTCGCCAACGTCTCACGCCGCATTTTGAGCGAGTTCTTCCATGCCGCATTGCGCCTGCCGTCCGCAAATTAACTTTGCCTCAGTTTCACGACGTCCGCCGCAACACACGTTTGTTACGCTCGCCATTTTCGCGCTGGTGTGCGGATGTTCGGCATTCGTGGCACCTAACACGCTTTGTGCTGAGCCGCCGAGTCGCCCGAATATCGTGATCATCTTGGCCGACGATTTTGGGTTTGAATGCGTTGGTGCCAACGGCGGCACGTATACCACACCGCATCTTGATGAGTTAGCTCGTGACGGGGTTCGTTTCACGCGGTGTTACGTCCAACCGCTGTGTACCCCGACCCGCGTGCAACTCATGACGGGCAAGTACAATGTGCGAAACTACGTCCGGTTTGGTTATCTCGATCCGCGGCAGAGAACGTTTGCGCATGCCTTTCGCGATGCGGGCTATGCCACCAGCATTGTGGGCAAATGGCAGTTGGAAGGGGGCTTCGCCGGACCGCAGCACTTCGGTTTCGACGACTATTGTCTCTGGCAGCTCACACGCCGACCGCCGCGGTACGTGAACCCTGGTCTCGAGATCAATGGTCGCGAGGTGAACTTTACGAACGGCGAGTACGGCCCGGACTTGGTGAATGAGCATTTACTCAAGTTCATCGAAACAGAGCGCGATCGGCCATTCTTGGCATATTACCCGCTGATGCTGACTCATTCGCCCTACGAACCCACGCCCGATTCGCCCGATTTCGATCGGCGCGTCACGGGCTCGGAGAGTTCGCGTAAAAACG
This sequence comes from Planctomycetaceae bacterium, assembly GCA_016794255.1. Taxonomy (GTDB): domain Bacteria; phylum Planctomycetota; class Planctomycetia; order Pirellulales; family PNKZ01; genus JAEUIL01. The sequence continues at coordinate 3,314 of JAEUIL010000613.1, forward strand.
CCGATCGCAAGTACTTTGCTGACAATGTGCGCTATCAGGACAAACTGATTGGCAAACTGATTGCCAAGCTCGTTGACCTGGGAATCCGCGAGCGAACGATGGTCATCTTTCTCGGTGACAACGGCACTGGCAAGGGTATCACCTCGCAACTCGACGGTCGACCACTGCATGGCGGCAAGGGAAGCACAACCTCGTCCGGGATGCATGTACCGTTGATCGTTAGTTGGCCCGGAAAGGTCACGGCAGGTCGAGTTGTTGATGAGTTGGTCGACTCAACCGACTTTTTGCCGACGATGCTCGATGCCGCGAAGGTGCAGCGGCAGGCCGATTGGCTACTCGACGGCCACTCGTTTTGGCCGCAGCTTATCGATCAATCGAGCGAACCGCGTCGGGCGATTTACTCGTGGTACGCACCGCAACGTGGCGATCGACCCGTCGAGTTTGCGATGGACAAGCGTTGGAAGCTGTATCGCGACGGTCGGGTATTCGACGTTCAGGCCGATCCCGAGGAGAAGTCGCCGCTTCAAGATCGTTTGACTGCGAACGACTCGCACGCGATCGACGAGTTGCGCCGCACGTTGGCCCGATTTGAAAACGTCCGGCCGATTCATGAATCTGCGCCGAATCCAAAGAAGAAAAAGCAGTCGAACCAGAAAGCGAAGTGACTCTCGGGGGATCTCGAGACTCGTCGCAACGCCGCGATCAATTGCGAGAGTTTGCCAGGAACTTTAAACTGCCCGGCATGAAACGCACTCTCGCTCAACTTCGTGCCGACGCCCGGGCCATTTGGGATGCCGCTGTCGACGCCGTCGACTCGGCTAAACTCGTTCGTGACAACATCTCGATGGCTGACGGTGCTTTGCACATCGGCGACGAGTCGATTCCACTCGCCGAGTTGGGCCGAATCGTCGTGGTTGGATGCGGCAAGGCAGGTGCGGGCATGGCCGCCGGAGTCGAAGAGACGCTCGCATCGTTGCCCGCCGCGGTGCCGGTCACTGGCTGGCTCAATGTTCCCGCCGATTGTGTGCGGCCGCTGAAGCACATCCATCTGCACGCCGCGAGACCCGCCGGGCTCAACGAACCGACGGCCGAGGGGGTCGCCGGTAGCGAGGAAATCTTGCGTCTTGTCGGCGCGCTCGGGCCTAAAGATTTGTGTATCTGTCTGATCTCTGGCGGAGGCAGCGCACTGTTGCCAGCTCCGGTCGCAGGCATCTCACTCGTCGACAAACAAGCAATCACTCGCCACTTGAGTTCCGCCGGGGCCAACATTGCCGAACTAAACACGGTTCGTAAACAGCTTAGTCGTATCAAAGGTGGCGGTCTGGCCCGAGCGTGCCGCGCCGGGCGTTTGATCACGCTCGTGATCTCGGATGTCCTGGGCGATCCGCTGGATGTGATCGCGTCGGGCCCGACGGTCGTTGATCGGGCCACGGCCCGTGACGCGCTGGCGGTGCTTGACAAGTTCAAAGCGCGAGACGCCGGCATCTCACCGCAGGTGTTCGACTACCTGCACAGCCGCATCAACATCGCGCCCGAGCCGATTTGTACACGGGTGACCAATCTGGTCATTGGGAACAACGCTCTCGCGGTCGATGCGGCCGGTCAAATGGCCGAGCGGCTCGGTTATTCGCATGCGATGGACGCGGCGACCAAACTCGAAGGCTCGGCCGAGGAAGTCGGTCGCCATTTGGTCCGAATGGCAGTGCAAATGTGCGATCAGCCCGGGCCCGATTGTTTGATCACCGGCGGGGAGCCCACGGTCACACTCTCATCGGCTGCACTGCGCGGGCGCGGCGGACGCAACCAACAGCTCGTGCTTGCCGCGTTGATCGATCTGTTGCCTACGACGATCACCGATCGCGTCGTGATTCTTTCCGGCGGAACCGATGGCGAGGATGGCCCGACCGACGCCGCCGGGGCATTCGTCGACGCCGAGGTACTCGCCCACATGCATTCCGAAAACCTCGACCCGCTCGACGCCCTGCGCCGCAACGACGCTTACACGTTCTTTGACAAGACGGGCTCGTTGATCAAAACCGGTCCAACGCACACCAATGTGTGTGACGTGCGGGTGGTTGTGATTGGCTAGCCAGCCTTACCGCTGCACCACGGCACCGCGGTCGTAGTCGACGATCACGCCGGATTTTGGCACTTCGACCGGTTGCGCCTGCAAATCGAACGCAATGTCAACAATGGACTTTGGCTTCTCGCGGGCTGGGGCTCCGGTCGGCGTCTTCACGAGTGGTGCGCTAAACGTTTCGATCAACGTGTGAATCTGCGGATCGATCTCGGTCTTGCCGTCGGCGCGCGGCGTGCCGACACTTTGAAAACTGCCAACCGTCACCATGCTTGCGAAACGATCGTGCAACTCGTACGCCTCGTAGCCTTTGGCCCGCAACGCCTCGCACATGCGATGTGCTTTGTCGGCCGCCTCGGCTAGTCCGCCCGGCTGCGCCTTCTTGCCGGCTTCGATGTCTTTGATCGCTTGCGGATCAATCACGATCTGGCCGGTGAACGTGGCCACCTTGACGGTGTATTTGCCCGGGCAGTTCAACAAGCTGTAGGGCAACGGTTTATTCATCTCATAGACCAGCTTGTCGATGCCCTTGGGCGCGAAATACTCTTTCGGGATGAGCGGATTGCCGGTGATAAAGGCGTGGCACATCGGGCCTTTGGCCTTGTTCTCGTGTCCTTCGGGCAGCATCTCATAGATCGTTTGTCGGAACCGACCCAGCGGCACCGCCCAGGTCTTCTCTTTCTCTTTGTTCTGCCGGCGACGCTCGTTCTCAGCGGCGATCTTCTGAGCGTTCAAGCAATCGGGCACCATGAACTTGATCTTTTCGAGCGTTTTCTTCGCCTGCGGATCGTCGATTGCCGGAAAGTCGCCGACCAGTACCGCAACCTCGTCGATCTGTTTGATTTGGTACTGCATCTTGCGAGGGTTGCCGTAGCGATCGACGCCACGGCCGGTGGTCCCTTCGGACAGATCCCAATTCTTGCGCTGTGTATAAGCCGGCAGTTTGTGGACCGTGCGAAACTCATGCACCAACTCGCGGGCCTGTGTCTCGGCCTCTTCACCGCGGAAGG
>JAEUIL010000633.1 GCA_016794255.1 Planctomycetaceae bacterium
CGCCCAGCCTGAAAAAGTAAAAGCGGCCGTCGAGGTGGGGCAGGACACTCGACGGCCTATGCAGTGCGGATGGGGCAGATACCGCACTGCGTAAGTGAATTATAGCTAGGCCTGACGAGCCTTGCAAGCATTTGGACATTAATATCGGGTTAACATTTGATAGCTAGTGCTACGAAACCTGACAAAAAGTCCGGCCATCTGGGGGCTTCTCGCCAGATTGTTCTGATGAACACCCCCGCTCGCGACGTGTCGGACGTCTCAGCGAGAGATTTCGCCCGTTCTGTTCGCTACCGAATCTTCGAGTGCCCGACGCTTCAGAATCCAGTACCGCATACCGTCGCGATCGCGCGGGTCGAGCCATGAACGCTGCTCGGCCGGCAGATTGCGCGTCATCAGATAGAACAGGTCCGCCAACACATTCACGTTGCTGCCGTAGTACGTGTGGCCGAGCAGTGAGCTGTCGACCTCGGAGACATCGATCGTGTCGATGCCCGGGGCCAGCATCAGCACCTCGGCCGTGTCTCCCACGCGCGGAGCGCCGTTCACGCCGCGCGACACCTTCAACGCCTCATCCGTCGACGAAGCGTAGAGCGTGACCCGCGACGCGGACTTGGCGAGCAATTGGGCCAGATCACGACGAAAGAGCGACGCATCGACGTCGGGCGCTGCGAGCACAATCTCGCGCAGCTTGCCCTGGATGCGACCCTTGAGCGCCAGTTGTCGCACAGCCGCCGTCAGCACGCGATTGCCCATGCTGTGCGCCACGAGATTGAGCCGCTCGGGCCCGAACTCGACGAGCAAGCCGTCGAGAAAATTCTCCAAATCGGTGGCGGCCCAATCGGCCGTCGTGCCATCGGTCGTATACGCGATCAGGTCGGGCCGTCCCTGCGATGGCCAAGTGAACAACACCGGCGTGCCGGTATACGGCAGATCATACGACAGCTGCGCCGTGCGCCGCGCGGCATCACTGAACGTCACGTTAAATCCATGCACGAACACGAACAGGTCTTGGCTACGGCTCGCTTGATTCGCACGAATCAACTGTTGATAGAACTCGGGCTGGTCCAATCGCACGACCGACTGCAGGATCACATGCCGGTCGGGATCTTCGCGAAACTCGAACTTGACCACCGACGGTGTTTCGAGCGCGCCGGGCTGATGGTGATGCGGAATACTGACCTGGCACTTGCCCCATTCGAGCTCGCCGCGTTGATTGCCATAGACGCGACCAATTTGCCGCGCCTCGTCGGTCATGCGCAACGTGCCGAGTCCGGCAAACGCTAGTGCGACGGCAATCACGACCGCGCCGCTGAGCGTCAACCACGCCGGAGCCCGGGCTTGAAACCGCTGCTGATACACCAACCCCGTGACTGCCACGAGCAGCGCGATCACCGCGGCGATGCGGAATTGCCGCAGATAATCGAGCGTGGTCAACTTGGCACGATCGACGCCGCGCCGATCGGTGCCGTAAAACACTTCGACCACCGCATTGGTCCCGGCGGTCGCGTCGGCGACGGTGGCAAAATGCGGCCGCGGCTCGATGACGGGCGTGGACTCGGGAACGACCGGTGGGACACTGCCGGCGGTCGTGGAATGAGACGTGTCGGCTCCCGTGGCTCGGACGGGATGTTGCGGGGCGATTGCGCGCGTCGGCGGTGCCATGCTGCGTTCGACGGTCACCGAGGGCGTCGGAGGCGCGGGCTGCGCCTGGATCGCAGCCGGGGGTGACTCGGCCATTGCCGGAGCCGCTTCGGGCTGCGGCGCGGCAGTCGATTGCGCCACGCGAGCCGGCGGTGTGGACTTCTGTTCCTGAGCGCAACCACTGCCGACGATGAGTCCCAGCAGAAGCGCGAGCCGCGCCGCGTCGATTCGCATCATGTCAGCATCCTTGCCGAGATCGCGTGGCGGAGAGTATCCGACGAGCCGGATTGAGACGGTTCACCATCGCAACTTACACGTCATGTCGGGCGTGCGGTTCGTTGCCGTATTGTATCCGGCGACTACCGCAAGCGTCGAGACAAGTGTGTCGCTGCTAGCACTTTTGCCACGTCGCTAGCAGCCGGCGTTGAACGCGTCCTTACGGTACTTCGGCATTTGCAGCGCGCAAATCGAGCGCTAGCAACTCGCGTTCGTTGCGCACGAACAATATGCCGCGATGCAGCGCGGGGGCCGAGTAACAAGGACGCTCCAAGAGCGGCTCGGCGGTTTGGGCCACGACCTTGGCCGCCTGTGGCGACAATGCGAGCGAAGCCAGATGGCCAAACTCGCCCAACACGAGCAAATGACCGTCGACGGCCAACATCGCGCCGCGTTCCAATTCCGATTCGTGACTCCAACGCAGTTGGCCGGTGGCGAGTTCGACGCAACGCAAACCGGCTCGCAGTCGTTTGGACGAAAAACCATACACATGCCCGTCGAGATGCACGAGCGTGTTCCAGGTGCTATCAAGCACGCGCCGGTCGGACCAAACCGTCTCGTGAGACCCATCGGGCAACACGCGAACGCACAGACTGCCGGGGCCCGGTCCGGTGGTGGCGAGCGCGAGATCGCCGACCACCAGCGGCGACGTGGCGTTGCACGCGTCGGGACTTTTCGAACGAAACGGGATCTGCCAATACACGCGGCCATCACTCGGATCGAGCGCCACGAAATAGCTTTCCGTCATGGCGAAGACCAGGCGTCGACCGTGAATCGTCGCGGCCCGGGCCGTCGCGTAGCCGGCACCATCCTTGATGCAGGTCCACAACGTCTCGCCGGTTCGCTTATCGACGGCGACGATTGCCGCCTCGCGAGCGCCACCGCCGATGCTGAGGATCACGCGATCGCCTTCAACCAGCGGACTGCTCGATGCACCGAACAAGCCCTCGGGCACCTCGTAATCGCGATTCAACGTGCGCGACCACACAACTTGGCCCGATGTGCGGGCGAGGCAATGCAACACACCTTCGGCACCGTACGTATAGATGTGCTCGCCGTCGATCGCGGGCGTGGCATAGGGGCCGTGCGAGTAGTCGAACTTGCAGTGATACGCGGTCGGATACGCCTGACGCCAAACCGACGCGCCAGTCTCGATATGAAACGCTTCAACCAGTTCTTCGTCACCGCTTCGATGCAAGAGATAGACGTGATCGTCCATCGCCACGGGCGAGCTATAACCGGTGCCGATCGCGACGCGCCACAAGATCGGCGGTCCCGACGCGGGCCACGACGTGCGAACGTGTTTCTCGCGCGAAATACTATCGTGCCGCGGGCCGAAGAGCGTGGTCCAGCCTTCGAGTCGCTCGGGTTCGGTGGAGAGTTCGGCGACCGAAGACGGTGATTGCGACACGGAGTCGGCCGACTCATCGAAGCCGCTGTTGAGCACGACAATCGCCACAGCGACCATCGACAGCGTGAGCACAGCAATCACAGAGTGGTGGGCAGGGATCATCGGTCGAGCGTTCCTCGACCGATGATCCTACCGCCTAGCTGGTCCGTGGAACGTTAGATTTCCACTAAGCCAATGACCGTGCCGACTACTGCGGCAGCCGGCCACGTTCGATCTTCGGGAAGTCGCCCGTGCAGGCCTTCATGAACGCGACCAAGTCTTTCTTGTCCTGCTCGGTGAGCTTGAGCGGCTTCATCTTGGCGTCGAGCGTCGGGTTGGGATGGCCACCTTTGGCGTACCACTCGACGACCTCTTCCACGGTCTTCTGGCTGCCGTCATGCATGTACGGAGCCGTCAGCGCGACGTTGCGAATCGTGGGGGTCTTGAACGCTCCCTTGTCCTTCTCTTGCTTGGTGACCTCGAAGCGACCCAAGTCGGGCTTCTCCGCGGCCATGCCGACACCAATGTTGTGGTATTGCTCGTCGCTCAGATTCGCACCGACGTGGCACGCGGTGCAAGAACCCTTGTCGGTGAAGAAAATCTCACGGCCGCGCTTGGCGCTCTCGCTCAGCGGATGCTTGTCGAGATCGGCCTTGGCCTGGACATACAACTTGTACGTGTCGGGGTCGTCTTGCTTGAGTTCATCGGGATCGGCGGTCAAGAACGGGCGGAACTGTTCGTAGTAATCGAACGGCGAGGGGCTGGTGACGATGCTCCGCTCGAACGAGGCCAAGGCCTTGCCGACCGCGTCGATCGTCACGCTGCCGAAGATCTTCTCGAACTGCACGCGATAACCTTCGATGCCCGCGAGCGTCTTGACGCATGCTTCGTGCGTGTTCGACATCTCGATCGGATTCGCGATCGGGCCCACGGCTTGATCTTCGAGCGACTTCGCGCGGCCATCCCAGAATTGCAGATCGCTCAAGATGCGATTGTACGAAACGGGCGAGTTGCGGCCTCCTTGTTGACCGTTGACGCCGATGCCGAATTGCGTGTGCGCGGCCCAACCTTGTTCGGGATCGTGACAGCTCGCGCAACTGATCGTGCCGTCTTTCGACAACCGACCGTCGAAGTACAGTTGGCGACCCAACTCGATCTTCGCCCGGGTGAGCGGGTTCTCTTTGAGACCTTTGATCTGCGCGGCCCCGGTGCTCAAGCCAAGCGGCAACTCGACCTCAAGCGGCGCGTGGTTCTTGTCGTCGGCGAGCCACGACTTGATATCGTCGATCGTGAGCTTGCCGGTGCCCGGGATGCCCGCGGTCAACTCGGGCGAGCCGAGCTTCACGCGCTCCGCGGCGCTGACCAACGCTGGACCGCTACTACCCATCGCCGAGATCAGCAAAGCGGCGACCAGAGAACAAAACGTGCGACTAACGGACATGGAGGCGACTCCTTACTTGTAAGACAACGGCGCGTGATCAAGATGCAAACTTTGACTTGGCGGAATCAATCGTAACGCCTCGATAAGTTATTACCTACGGCGCGACGTAAGACCACCCTTTACCGCGGAATGA
>JAEUIL010000461.1 GCA_016794255.1 Planctomycetaceae bacterium
TACTCCGTGATGGGCCTCGACTAGATAGATTGCAAGAAACACCGGGAGTTGAGCGACGCACTATCGGGATCGGCGTCGATCGGCAGACCGTTGCGATCCTTCAAGGCAACCAAATTCGCGCGTTGGGCGAGGGAAAAGTTAACCTATTTCTCAAAGGAAACGGTGATCGAACGATTACGTGGCAAACACTTGCAGCAGGAGAGGGTCCCGTGAGCGTAGTGCCCGAAACGTTCGGGACCAAGGTTGCTAACTCCGCACGTGAGCTTAATCACAAAGCGCTCAATCCTTTTGGAATACCTGAACCTGACAACCCTGAGCGACCAGGTATTGTAGTGCTGCATGGCGGCGGCGACACCGACGAAATGATCGATGTCATTCCTAAGCTGACGCGGCGCGAGAAACCCATTTTAGTTCATTGTCCGGCTGCACGCGAAAGCTGCCGGCCTTCTACTCGAAATGATGCCGATTTGTTTCAGCAATTCCTTGAGACTGAGTTCAGTGTTTGGAATGATCTGGTCCACGCCGGTCGCCTATCAAGGATATCATTCTTGACGACCAACACTCCGCGTGATGCGAAAAGCAAAGAGTTTGTCGAGCCCCTAACGCAAGCCGATGCCGTATGGTTTTGTGGAGGCGACCAAGGGCCATTGGCATCACTTTTCGTGGATCGATTGCAGCCCACACTTTTTCAAACAGAACTGCACAACGTTCTTCGCAGAGGCGGCGTCGTTGGTGGATCATCGGCAGGATTAGCAATTATGGCTGACCTTATGATCGAGGGAGGACAGCAAAAGAATGGTGCTCCGGCCGTGGCGGATTTGTCGCGCGGGCTTGGTGTGCTCAAGCACGTTCTCGCAGAGCAACACTTCGACGCGAGAAAGGGAAGAATTGAGCGGCTGACCAATTTGTTGCGTGATCACAAGCGTATCGGAAACCATTCAGCAGTGAGCGAACCCCACAAGCTGATAGGGCTTGCGGTTGAGGAGGATACTGCGCTAATTTGTCAGATGAATCGATTGCGAGTGACGGGGCGAAAGCTGGCCCATGTGTTTATTCAATCTCCCGATCCTCGACGCATTACCTGGCATGCTTTAAAACCCGGTGACGAGGCTAGAATCGTCGCTTCAAATAGAGAATGGGTTCTTGAACTCGAGGACTGGCAACTTTCTCCCTAGTGCACGTTATTCTGGCAATTCAGGTCGGCGCCAAAACGGTCGTGCTGTTACATTAGCAGGGTGAGTCCGGGCAACCGTATAAAATCGGGGGAGCCATGGCGGATTGCATAGCTTCTAGATCCAGCGTCAAGCAACGAACTAAATAGGCCCCGCCTGCAAAAACCAACGTTCCGCCCACGGCGGTATCAGTTGGTCAACCTGTGCCTTCCGTACTACGGAGAACTGATTCGCCCTGACTTTCCGCTAACTTTTCTTGCCCCGCGACCGATTCTCAGGTAAGGTAAGCATCAAGACCAACCGATGAATCCTGCCGTGCTAGCGGGCTCTCGATCGTTCGCCCTCCCCCGATCGATTCCCGCGGCCGATCCGATCCTCCGTGCGGAGATACCGATATGACCGCGCCTCGCTCGTCTATGCCGCAACATGTGCGGATGAATCGTCGGCTGGCCGTCCAGGCCGGGGCGATCGGGATCTGCGGCCTCGGCATGAATCACGTCGCGGGCCTGTCGGCCATGGCGGCGCGCAACGAGCGTCCGGCGGGCAAGGCGAAGTCGGTCATCTATCTGTTTCTCTCCGGCGGCTTGGGTCAGCACGATAGCTTCGACATGAAGCCCGACGCGCCGGACAACGTGCGCGGCGAGTTCAACCCGATCGCCACGAAAACGCCCGGCTTGCAGATCTGCGAACATCTGCCGCTACTCGCCCAGCGGAGCGACAAGTGGGCGCTGGTGCGGTCGTTTGCCCATCCGTATCCGCTGCACTCGCAAGGTCACACGGCGATGCTGACCGGCCGCACGATGATGCCGCCGGGCTACGACCCCAGCAAGCCGCGACCGACCGACTTCCCGTCAATAGCCGCCATTGCCAATTCCGTGACCCCGTCGCGCAACAACCTGCCGCCCGCAGTGGTGTTGCCCGAGACGTTGATTCACCGCACGGGCCGCGTCATCCCCGGTCAATTCGCCGGCGAGATGGGTGCCCATCGCGAGCCGATGTTCCTCGAGCTGTGCAAGTTCAACGGCAATGCTTACGGCGCGTATCCGACGTATGCGTTTCATCACGCGACCGGCAAGGTCGAGATGACCGACTTCGAGTTCCAAGCGCCGAACCTGTCGCTGCCGCAAGGTATGGACACGGCGCGGTTCCGCAGCCGGCTCGATTTGTTGCGGCACATCGGCGCTCAACAGGCGCTGCTCGAACAAGCGGCCGAGTCCGAACGGTTCGATCATCAACGCCAACGGGCCGTATCGCTCTTGGCCGACAAGCAAGTGCAAAAGGCGTTCGATGTCGCGCAGGCTGATCCGGCGACGCTCGATCGTTACGGTCGCAACAGCTTCGGTTGGTCGTGTCTCATGGCCCGGCAGTTGGTCGAGGCGGGCGTGAATCTCGTGCAAGTGAACCTCGGCAACAACGAATCGTGGGACACGCACGGCAACGCGTTCCCCAACTTGAAAGACTATCTCTTCCCGCCGACCGATCGCGCTGTGTCGGCCTTGCTCGACGATCTGTCCGAGCGTGGGATGCTCGAGAACACGTTGCTCGTCATGGCGGGCGAGATGGGTCGCACGCCGCGCTTGTCGACCTTGTCGGCACATTACAAAGCAGCCGGGCGCGATCACTGGGGGACGCAGACGATTTGGCTCGCCGGCGGCGGCGTGCGTGGCGGCAACGTGATTGGCGCGACCGACAAGATCGGCGCGTATCCGACGACCATGCCCCAGCATCCCGAGAATCTGGCCGCGACCATCTATCAAGGGCTTGGCTTGCCGCGTGAAGTATCGTGGCGCGACGAGACCGGTCGGCCGCACTTTGTCTATCACGCCGAGCCGATCAGCGGCTTGATGTAAGCGACCGCGCGACCACTCAGTTCGCAGTTCTCTGCGGATTATGCACGGCTGACGTCACTTCTGGCCAGACGTGTCTGCACTGCTGCCAGTTGCGGACCGCAACTCATCGATCGCAAGCCACAGTCGCCTGTTCTCTGCGTCTTGATCTACGACGATTCTTTCTAAGGCAATCGCGCGAGCACAGAGCAGCGCAAATGCTACGTGGAAACATATCGCCACTCCGATCATCAACAGAATGACTATGAGTTCGGTTTTGGGGGCAAAGGTTAAGAACAACAGCGGACTGACAAATGAAAAAAAGATATTCAAGAGAGCAGCGGTCACGAGAATGAGACGTGGCAATGTGGCATTGAAACCAATGTGAGACGAGAGCTGGACTTGTTTCTGCTCTACGGGTTCGGTCACCGCAGGTTGCTCATCCAAGAATTCAGACACCGTTCGCCACCGCGCATTGTTGCGTTGCGTAAAGGCGTCGAAGCTCCGACTGTCGGCTTCCGTTACCAAGAACGTTGCGGGCAACGAGCGTTTGGCGTGTAGGCCTTTGATTTCTTTGCGGGTATATCGCCCATGGAACGCCTGTCGATCGGGATGCGTAACAAAGTACTTCGTCACGGCGAGCCCCTTCCTCATGAGATTGAACTAGTGGCGTACCCAACCCGTTCGCTACCTATGCTATCTGCTAGGAAAACGAATCGCCACTTCGCGAAGAAAAGCATACGCGCGATACCGGCGTTCTGCACGGAAACTCGTCGCTACTTCTGGCAGCGATGCTCGGCGACAATCGTCGTCGTGATGCCGCCGCGCGGCGTGAATGACGCCCGCAGCTCCATCCACTTCGGATCGACCGTCGCGATCAGATCGTCGAGGATCCGATTGGTGGCGTGTTCGTAGAAGATGCCGACGTTGCGAAACTGTTGCAGATAGAGCTTCAAGCTCTTCAGCTCCACGCACTTCACGCCGGGAATGTACGTGAACGTGAGGGTGCCAAAGTCGGGCTGGCCGGTCTTTGGGCAAACGCTCGTGAACTCGGGACAGATGATTTCGATCTTGTAATCGCGGCCGGGATACTGGTTCTCGAACGTCTCGAGGGTCGCGCGGAAGTTG
>JAEUIL010000686.1 GCA_016794255.1 Planctomycetaceae bacterium
CTACGCCGAAGTCGACGAACGCCGCTTGGATGCTCGGCTCGATATTGACGACGCGGCCCTTGTAAATGTTGCCGACGTAGTTGTCCTGACTGGTCCGTTCGATGTACAGCTCTTCGAGTTGGCCATCCTCAACGATGGCAATGCGGCATTCCTCGGGCTGGGATACGTTGATCAGCATCTCCTGCTTCATGGTCGCTCCTGAAAGTTGAGCGCCGACAATCGCGGCGCGGTGGGGAGCGACGGACCGATTGCGAACCAAGCACGGACGGTGTCGTGCGCGGACGGGTGAGTGAGAATCGAGCGGTCATGGCCGAAGCTCCACACGAGTTCGTGCGAGCACAAAGCCTTGCGATTCCAAATCAGCGAGTCCCAACAGCGCGAGCAAATCGCGCGGCCGGACGCTTCCCTCACGGGTCACACGCACACTCATCCGTAGTCGCTGGTCTGCGAGCACAAGCTCGTCGAGCCAGGGACGCACATCCTGCACAGGCCGGTCGCCGCCACGGTCAATCAGACACGTGGGGGCCGACAACACCTGCGCTAGCCGGGCTGCGAGCGCTTCACAACGCTCCTCAGGCACGGGCAACTCGAAGCTCACACGACCAATCTCGGCCAACGGGCCCTCGGGATCGACCAGTTCCAGCGAGTTGATGCCCAGGCCAGGCGGAGCATGCGCGACGATTGACGCGATCAGCTCAGCGGGCTGGGGCAAGGGCGCCCAGGCGCCACTCGCGGTGTCGAATTCCACCTCCAGAACCTCATCCAACCCAATCACGCCCAGCGCCAAGGCCGAGGGGAGGTTGATACGCGGTCGCGGATGAAAGCCAGTGCTCATCCGCAACTGCCAACCGGCCCGGCGAAACAGACGCTCCCAGACGTGCATCAGGTCATGATGACCGATTAGTCGCAGGTCTCCTTCCTTGCGAAAACGGATTCGTGCTCGGTGTCGAACCATCGGTTCGTCGCCTAAACGATGAACGATGAACACGCCAGGGCGCTCAGCAGCAACTTCAGCAGCGGTTCGCACTGGCGTGGACATCGGTCAAAGGGCGAGTGGTTGGTGGTTAGTGCTTGGTGTTTCGTTCAGCTTTCAGCTTTCTGCTCTCAGCTTTCGTCCGTCGGAAACAACCGATTCAGCTCGTCTTTCAAGTAGCTCTTTACGTCGCGAGCGTTTTCGAGGTGCATCACTTTCTTGGCGACCACTTCGCACTGCGCGATGTTGACGCTACGGATCACTTTCTTGATCTCGGGAATCGCCGCGGGGGCGACGCTCATCTGCCGCAGACCCATGCCCAAGAGCAACATGGTGTAGATCGGATTGCCGCTCATCTGTCCGCACAATTCGACCGGGATCTGAGCCTTGTTCGCCGCGGTGACCGCCATGTCGATCAGCTTCAGCACCGCCGGATCGCTACCGGTGTACAGGTTCGCGACATCTTTGTTGCTGCGATCGACGGCCAATGTGTACTGGATCAAGTCGTTCGTGCCGATCGAGAGAAAATCGACTTCTTCGACAAACCGATCAATCATGATCACCGCGGCGGGCACCTCGACCATCATGCCCACGGGCATGTTGCGATCGAACTGCACGCCATGTTCGTCCAAGTCTTCCATCACGTCCGACAAGATCATCCGCGCCTGACGCAGTTCCATGATCGTCGAGATCAACGGGAACATGATCCGCAGCTTGCCGTAAGGACTGGCGCGGAGAATCGCTTTGAGCTGCGTGCGAAACAGCGGCAAATTGCGGAGCGAGAGGCGAATGCTGCGGAGCCCGAGGAACGGGTTCTTCTCGTCGTCCGGGCGGCCCGGCATGACCTTGTCTGCGCCGAGATCCAACGTGCGAATCGTCACCGGCCGCCCCTGCATTTGCTCGGCGACCGACTTGTAGGCCTCGAACTGATCTTGTTCGTTCGGCGCGAATTCGGAACCGAGATACAAGAACTCGGTGCGGAACAAGCCGATGCCATCGGCACCACGTTCGAGGCAGGCGGGGACTTCGTTGGGAAACTCGATGTTACCGAACAAGTCGATCCGCGTGCCGTCGAGGGTCTGCGCCGGCAGATCGCGAAGTTGTCCGAGTTGCTCGGCGCGGGTGCGGCCCGCCTCGGCTTCCTGGCGATAACGGGCAATCGTTTCTTCGTCGGGGCGGAGGATCACGAGGCCTTGGTTGCCGTCGATGATCACCATGTCGCCGCCGGAGACATCGGCCAAGAAATTGCCCACACCGACCACGGCCGGAATCGCGAGCGCCTCGGCGACGATCGCCGTGTGCGAGCCCGCGCCGCCGATTTCGGTCACAAAGCCGCGGACAAACTCGCGCGATAGATTGGCGGTCTCGCTCGGCGTGAGGTTATGCGCCAAGATGAGCACGGGCGATTCGAGCTTCGAGAACTCTTCGCGCCGTCGACCGACCAAGTTGCTCAGGATCCGCTGCTCGATGTCGAAAATATCGTTGGCCCGTTCGGCCATCAGACTGTTGTCGAGCTGTTGGAACACCTTCGCATAGCGCCGCAGTACCCGGCTGACAGCGTACTCGGGCGAGTATTGCCGTTCGCGGATGAGTTGATCGAGTTCATCGACCAACCGGGCGTCGCGGAGCATGGTCAGATGCGCTTCAAAGATCGCGGCATACTGCCGGCCCAACTCGTGGGCAATGGCATCGCGATTGCGCTCGATTTGTTCGGCGCTCGAGGCTAGGGCATGATGCAACCGGTCGAGTTCGGTCTCGACGGCATCGCGGGTCACGAAGCGACGCGGGATGCGAAATCCCTCGTTGCCCATGACCAATGCCTCGCCGATGGCCACCCCGGGCGAAACGGCGATTCCTTGAAGTCGTTGCATGGCGCACTCTTGGGGCGGTGGCCGGTGTGTGGGAGCTGGCTGGTGATGAACTTCGCGTCTATTCTCACAAACCGGGCAGGCCAGGTTTGCTCGCGATCATCACGCCGCTCGACCATGCACGCGATTCGTAGCGACGTGAATCACGCCGCAGTACAGTATCGCGCCGGCAACTTTCCGCGGTTAATTGGGGACTGGGTGATCGGGGCCTTCGTCGAAGTTGCGGTGAAACAACTCCGTGATGCCGTTCACAGCATCGTGAGCATCGGGCCCCTCGGCCTCGACGACCAACTCTGTGCCGCACTCGGCGACCAGCGTCAGGATGCTCAGGATGCTCTTGGCATCAATCTTCAAACTACCTTTGGTCAGCGAGATCTGTGAGTGATACCGATTGGCGAGCTTGGCAATCATGTCAGCCGGACGCGCATGCACCCCTTCAGGATTGGTGACTCGCACGGTTCTTGACAATCGGCCTGCGCTCATGCGCCTCGTTCTTCACAAGTTTAAATTCGGTCGCTGACCGCGAACCAAAAAACCAATATTTCCAAACTATGCAGACTGAGCCGTCTGTCCGCTGCCAATACGTTCGTCAGGAACGAACGGTTCGCACCGACGGCATGGCTCGGGTTAGCCGACTTGGTTGTTATCCGCATCGTCGAGCAAACTCAGCACATCGTCGACTCCCTTGGTCTGCTTGAGAAACTTGCAGAACGTATCGTCACGCAGTTGGCGCGACACGCTCTCCAAGGCTCGCAGGTGATCGCCGGGGCGATCGGGAGGCGAAATCAACAAGAACAACAAATGCACTTTTTCGCCGTCGAGGCTGTTGAAATCGACACCTTCGCCACTGACGGCGACGGCTCCGACCAACCGATCCACACTCGGATGCTTGGTGTGCGGAACCGCGACGCCGCGGCCAATTCCCGTACTTCCCAGCTCTTCACGCTTGAGAATCGCCTTGAGGATGCTGTCCATCTCGGTCGCGGCAATCTTGCCGGCCTCGACCAGCGACTTAACCATTGCCCGGAGGACTTGCTCTTTGCTGTCAGCCGTTAGGTTGACGGTAATAGCCTCACGGGCCACGAAGTCGCGAAACTTCATGTGCCAGGATCCTTTCTTATTCTGGACGGGGATCATACGTTCTTGGGCTCCCTGCAACGCCTCGCACCGCCACTGCCAACCGCTCGCACGAACATCACTGT
>JAEUIL010000710.1 GCA_016794255.1 Planctomycetaceae bacterium
AAGTGTTCCGCAAGTACTTGAGCATGATCCAGGCCGAGGCGTTCCGCTGCAAAGAGATCACGAGCAAGCTGCTCGACTTCTCGCGCGTTGGCGAGGTGCAGTGCCAAGCCACGAACCTGGGTGAGCTCGTCAAGGATGTGATCGAGTTGATCGAGACCATCGGCGAGTACCAGGACAAGCAGCTCACGTTCTCGGGCTCGATGTCGGTGTTCGCGTTGGCGAATCCGCATCAAATCAAGCAGGTCGCGCTCAATCTGATCGTCAACGGTCTGCATGCGATCGAGCCCGGCGGGCAGGTCACGGTCGAAGTGACCCAAGCCGGCGGTATGGCCCAACTCGTGATTGCCGACAACGGTTGCGGTATGACCGACGAGGTGCGGCGGCATTTGTTCGAACCATTTTTTACACGCAAGGCGATCGGCCAGGGGACCGGTCTCGGGCTCTCGATCGCCTATCGCATCGTGACCGATCACAAAGGGACGATCGACGTCCACAGTCCGGGCCCGAATCAAGGCTCTCGCTTTGTCGTAAAGCTGCCGTTGGCCCGGTCAAACGAGGAGGTGCATCATCGAAACGCCCAAGCAGCCTAAGAAGTTGAAACTGCTCTTCGCCGACGACGAACGCTCGTTGCAAGAGTTGATGAGCATCGAGTTGCCACGGTTGGGGCACGAGGTATGCGTCTGTCCCGACGGTGCCACGGCCATCGCCGCGCTCGAGAAGCAGACGTTCGACGCGCTCATCGTCGATCTCGACATGCCCAAGTTCAACGGCATTCAGGTGATTGCCAAGGCCAAGGAGTTGAGCCCCGACATCGAGGCGGTCGTGCTGACCGGCAAATCGTCGCTCGAAACCGCGGTCTCGGCACTGCGTCACGGCGCGTTCGACTATCTAACGAAGCCTTGCAAGCTGGTCGAACTCAAGGCGCTCTTGCTACGTATCAGCGACAAACGTGAGTTGACCAAGCAAGTGCGTGCGTTGTCGCGGCGACTCGAATCGGTCGAGGGGACCGGCGACCTGATTGGCCAAAGCGCTCGCATGGAGCAGGTCAAAACGCTCATCCGCAAGATCGCTCCTACGGACTCGACCGTGCTCGTACTCGGCGAGACAGGCACGGGCAAGGAACTGATCGCCCGCGCGCTGCACAAACAGAGCCTGCGGGCCGACAAGCCTTTCGTGGCGATCAACTGCGGCGGTTTGCCCGAAAGTCTGATCGAGAGCGAACTGTTCGGCCATCGCAAAGGTGCGTTCACCGGCGCGGACGATCACCGTCAAGGTTTGTTCGAGGTGGCTGACGGCGGCACGCTGTTTCTCGACGAGATCGGCGAGTTGCCCAAGGCGATGCAGGCCAAGCTGTTGCGTGTGCTCGAAAGTGGCGAGATTCGCAAGGTGGGCGACAATCACTCGTTCACCGTCGACGTCCGGGTCGTGTGCGCTACGCACCGCGATCTGGAAAAGATGGTCGCCGACGGCGATTTTCGCGAAGACCTCATGTTCCGCATCAACACGTTCGAGATTCGATTGCCGCCGTTGCGCGAACGGCTCGACGACATTCCGGAACTCGCCAAGTTCCTGTTGCGACGCAACAAGCCGCAATACCGCTCGACTGACGAGTTGTTCACGCCGGATGCGCTCGACGCTTTGATGCGTCATCCATGGAGCGGCAATGTACGCGAACTGGCCAATGTCATCGAGCATGCCGCGATCTTGTGCGACGAAGGGCCAATCACCCCGGCTCATCTGCCGGCGAAGTTCGCGTTGCCCTCGACTCTCCGCGGTCCGCACTTCAAGGT
Source organism: Planctomycetaceae bacterium (assembly GCA_016794255.1). Classification (GTDB taxonomy): domain Bacteria; phylum Planctomycetota; class Planctomycetia; order Pirellulales; family PNKZ01; genus JAEUIL01. The sequence continues at coordinate 1,791 of JAEUIL010000710.1, forward strand.
CGGCGCGGTGCAGACGCTGCGCGACATGGAGACCGCCGCGATTTATCAGGCCCTCGAACGTCACAAGGGGAATAAGCCCAAGGCCGCCGACGAATTGGGGATCAGCCTCAAGACGTTGTACAACAAGTTAGCCGCCGAACAGGAACGGGCCGAGTCGTCGTAGGGAAAGGCAGGAAGAATCTCAACACGGAGGACACGGAGTTCGCGGAGAGAATCTGAGTACATCGATCACGAATCGCGAAAGGATTGTCGGCTTCAAACCCAACAATTCCTTTCCTCTCCTGTCTTCTTCTCCGTGACCTCCGTGCTCTCCGTGTTTAACCTCCCCCCGTTTGCCCCTGCGATTGTCGACATTTCAGATACAACTGCACATCTTCGTACCGAGTCCCGCGTGGCAGTTGCTCCAACAGTGGACGAATTCGTGTCGGCTCTTTCGGCCCGATGACTTGCGCGAACGTCGCGATTTGCTCGGCCGAGAGAAACCAACTGGCATCGACGGGCCAACCCGCATCGATCGCACGCAGCGCGTGATCGAGGATCAATTCGCGATCGAGTGAGCGGATCGCCATGCAGTCGGCTAGCGTGTAGCCATCGTGGAACAATCGCCACGTCCAGTAGTGGCTCGGTCGGGCTTCGTCGTCTCCCGGCAGTTTGTTGACCGGAGTCGGTGTCGGCGCTGGAGCGGGCGGTGCGAGCGGCTT
>JAEUIL010000722.1 GCA_016794255.1 Planctomycetaceae bacterium
TGCAAGGTGCAAAGTGCAAAATGCAAAGTGAAGAATGGACGACCGCGACAATGTGAACGAGTGATGGTGCGATGCGCGCGGGAATCGTTGCGAGCAAACGAGCGGCGTTGATTCCCATCACTTTGCATTTTGCATTTTGCACCTTGCACCTTGCATTCTCCCCTCTGCACCTTGCATTCTCCCCTTCCTGCTCCCTCTGGACAGCCGCGGCTGGTCTGTAACAATTATGCAACCGAATCGATTTCGTCTCCGCAACAAGGGCTGCCGCCGATGAGTTCCAAAGAGTGCCTCGAACGTCAACTCGTCAAAGCACGCGAGTACACCGAGAAAATGCTCGCTGACTTCAAGACCCCGGCGGATTGGACGCACCAGGTGCACAAGAACGCCAACCACGCGCTGTGGTTCGTCGGTCACATGTGTGCTTCGGACAACTTCTTCATCTCGGTCGTGGCACCCGAGCGAGCTGTCAAGCTGCCGTTCACCGACGATCAGTTCGGCATGGGCTCGCAACCCGTTTCGGACGCCGCGGCATATCCGCCGCCGGACGAAGTGTTGACTCTGATGCGCGAGCGTCGCGCGACGTTGCTCGATTGTCTAGCGAAGCTCGACGAAGCCGATCTGGCCAAGCCCACGCCGAAAGAACTGGCCGACTTTTGCCCGACGATCGGCGGTATTTTCGAGATGGCTGTGTGGCACGAAGGCCTGCACTCGGGACAAGTCTCCGTCGCTCGACGTGCAATCGGCGCCAAGCCGGTGTTCGGCTAAACGCGTCGCAGCGCCACGTTCCAGGCGGTTTGCCACGCTATGCTCGCCGCTGTCGGTTTCGCGAGCCGGCTCGTGTTTTCTGCCGTTAGGTAGTAGGCCGTGCTGACGCTCTTGGTCGTGGGAACGGTCGATGCCCGAACGAGCGCCGTCGTCGTAGGACTGGCGATCAACGACCATGACAACAGCGTGCCGGTATCGAGCCAAGCCGCGTCGACGATCTGCAACTTCCACGTTCCTTGCAGCGATTTGCCGTTAAACGCGGCGAGCGATTCCTCTGGCCGGAACGTGCCGGTGAACGGCGCGCGAGCCGCGGTGATCGCGGTTGAAGCTTGGCTGTCGAACGTCGTGTTCGTGTAGTTATCGCTCGCGCCGCCGCGCCGATTCGACAACAACACAGATGTTCCATCAGGCGCGATCAGTCGCAAACTCAGATCGCCATCGAACGTGTGTCGCAGATTCACGTTGACATTGAGGTCAGCAATCCGCGCCGTGGACGTGATGGCGAGCGAGGACGTGGTCGTCCGCTGATCGGCAATCACGACCTGCGTGTTGTTCGTGTATGTCGATGGTGTTCCCGCGACGGAACCGACGATCTGAAAGTTGACCCCGTAGCGATCGCCAAGCGTCTCGCCTTTGACGCCATTGCGATTCTGGTCCATCGCGTTGCCAGCGAGATCCAGGATGTTCGGCCCGATGATGATCGGATAGTAGCCGTTGGTCGACTGCGGTGTGAAGTTCACCGTCCACAAAGTCCCCGAGCCGGTGATGCTCGTGATGGCACTACGGATATCAGCGCCCGCGGGATTGGTGAACGAATTGATATCCGCAATCGTAAAACTGCCCGGCGCGATCGGCTTGCTGAACGTGAACGTGAAACTACTGACCGGCGCTGTCACCACGCCCCAGGGCGATGCCGTGACCACGGCTGGCGGACGCGTGTCTGGTTGCGTGCCTGACGAACCACCGAGCGCGCGAGCGATGTTCAATCGACCGCCGCTCGCCACCTTGCTCGTGAGCGTTGAGATCGGATCGACGGTCGACAAGATCTGGCCAATCACCTGGCGATACGTCCACGTCGGATTTCGATCCCACAGCAAGGCGATCGCGCCCGACACGTGCGGCGTGGCCATCGACGTGCCGCTGTAAGTGCTGTACGAATTGTTCGGCGTCGTGCTCAGGATGCTGACTCCCGGCGCGGCCAAGTCGACGCTGCTCGCTCCGTAATTGGAAAAGGATGCCAGCCGATCATTGCGATCGGTCGCAGCCACGGCCACCACGTTGTCATAAGGATAACTAGCTGGATAGCTGACGGTGACGTCGTTGTTGCGCCCATCGTTGCCCGCGGCGGCCACGAAAATGCTGCCGGCTGCTTGAGCCCGTTGGATCGCCGAGCGCAGCGAGGAACTATCTCCGCCGCCACCCCAACTGTTGTTCGTGACCCGCATCCCTTCGCGAACGGCGTAGTCGAGTGCCCTCACCGCGTCGCTGGTGTAGCCGCTCCCTTCGGCATCAAGGAACTTGAGTGCGGCGAGTTTCACGCGCCAGTTGATGCCCGCCACGCCGGTGCCGTTGTTGCCCACCGCGCCGATCGTCCCGGCGACATGCGTCCCGTGACCGTTGTCGTCCAGCGGGTCGGCGTCGTTGTTGGCAAAGTCGTAACCGTAACGATCGTCGATGTACCCATTGCGATCGTCGTCGATGCCATTGCCGACGATCTCGTCGGGGTTGGTCCACATGTTGGCGGCGAGATCGGGATGGCGATAGTCGATGCCTGTGTCGATGATGCCGACGACAAACGTGCCACTACCGGTGGTTGTGTTCCACGCCTCGGCCGCGTCGATGTCGGCATCGCTTGTGCCGCCGCTCTGCCCGGTGTTGTTCAAACCCCAGAGCGAGCCAAAACTGCTGTCGTTCGGCGTGGCATCTGCGGTGACTCGATAGTCGGGCTCGGCAAAGTCGACGTTGCTCAACCGTCGCACGGCATCCAGCGCTTGCGTAATGCTCACCCCGGCGGCGACGTTGACCTCGCGCAAACCCGGCACGAGCGCGAAGGCCTGTCCCCAATTCAAACCCGCTGCCAGCGGCGCGGCCGACATCGCCGTCGGTGACGAGTCGGTCACATGCACCAAAATCCGCGAGGCGGCATACGACCGGGTATCAACCGCCAACGCCGCCAGCATCTCCCGCGCTTCGAGCGCCTCGAACTGCCACGTACGCCTTGCCGCACGATGTTGAGTTTGGGCGGAACAACGCCGCCGGCGAGTCCATGAGAACCAACGCATACGTCGATCACTCCGCGAGAAGTGCGGCATGACGATTCGACGCCCATCACGGCGTCGGCGTTAAAATCGGTACGACCGCTTCGCCTTAACTTAGCAATCGCTGCTGACTCTGGCTACGAAAATCAGACGGATGGCGAAAGCGTCATCCGAGAATAAGCGGCCCAATTCCCGGGAAAATCCCTAGCTCGCCATGGATAGAACAGGGCGAGCCGCGATTTGCGGATGGTTGGAAGGGCCCCGGTTAAGACAAAATCATGACGAACAAAATGATGAAGAGAGAAGACAGGATCATGGAGTACAGGATCATCAGTGGATCAAAAATTGAATTCTTATGATCCTGTTCGTCATGATCCTGTCACCTCAGGACGTGTCATCGCCTCGCCGCTCTGAACATGATTTTGTTCGTCATGATTTTGTCAAACTGCCTTTTACCTCGCATCAAACCAGCGGCGCGCGGCCGATCGAGTAATACTGAAAGCCCTGTTCGCGCATCAGTGACAACTCGAAAACATTGCGACCATCGAAAATCAGCGGCGCTTTCAAACGCTTCTTGAGCTGTGCAAAGTCCGGCCGTTGATATTGCTTCCATTCGGTCATGATCGCGAGCGCGTCGGCGCCGTCGAGCGCGTCGTATGGGAGCTTGGCATACTCGATCTTGTCGCCGAACTCCTGCCGGACATTCGCGATCGCCTCGGGATCATGGGCCGCGATCGAACAGCCATCGGCGAGCAGTTGTGTGATTAAGGTCAACGCCGGGGCTTCGCGGATGTCGTCGGTCTGCGGCTTGAAAGCGAGCCCCCAAATCGCGATTCGTCGGCCTTTGAGATCGCCACCAAAGTGCTTGCGAATCTTGTTGTAGATGACGGTCTTTTGCAGTTGGTTGACCTTGTCGACCGCACGCATGATGAGCGGGTCCATCTGATTCTCAACCGCCATCGACTCCACGGCACGAATATCTTTCGGAAAGCAACTGCCGCCGTAGCCGACGCCCGGGAACAGAAAATGGAAGCCGATTCGCTGATCGTGCCCGATGCCGCGACGCACATCGTTGATGTCGGCGCTCATCCGCTCGCACAGGTTCGCCATCTCGTTAATGAAGCTGATCTTGGTGGCGAGCATCGCGTTGGCCACGTACTTCGTCATCTCGGCGCTCTCGGGCGACATGACCAAAAACGGCTGCTCGACACGCAGGTACGGTGCGTACAACTGATGCAGAACCTCGCCCACTTCTTTGCGACGCACGCCGACGACGACCCGATCGGGCCGCATGAAGTCGTTGATCGCCGCGCCTTCTTTGAGAAACTCGGGATTGCTGGCGACGTCGATCTCGCGGCCGGTCAGCTCTTTCAGCCGAGCGAAGATCTTGGCGTTGGTGCCCACGGGCACGGTGCTCTTCGTGACCACGATGGCACCTTGGGCCAGATGCGGCGCGATGAGTGACACGACCGTGAACAACGCGCTCAGGTCGGCCGCACCGGTGTCGCTTTGCGGCGTGCCCACCGCGAGATACACGATCTCGGCTGGCTTGACCGCCTCGGGCAAATCGGTCGTGAACAGCAATCTCCCGGCCGAGGCGTTGCGTTCGACCAACTCTTCCAGCCCCGGCTCAAAGATCGGGATCTCGCCGCGCCGCAGACGTTCGATCTTTTCCAGGTTATTGTCGACGCAGGTGACGTCGTTACCCGTCTCTGCAAAGCAAGTGCCCGTGACAAGTCCGACGTATCCGGTGCCGATGACGGCGATGCGCATAATGAAACTCGACCAACAGCAGTAGGGAATTACAGGTTTGAAAGGTCACTAGCCTAACCGAAGGGCCCGGTATTCGTCCAACGCATCGGCGACGGTCTGATCGATGGCGATTTCTGGCTGCCAACCGGTGATTTGCTTGAGCCGCGTGAGATCGGCGATCGGATCGAACTTCTTGCCGGGCCGGAGTTGCACGACCGGTCGCGACGTGCCCGCCGCACGCTGCAAAATCTCGAACACCTCGCCGCTCGTCCGCGACACTCCGCTGCCGACATGATACGTCTCGCCGGGTTGGCCATGCATTGCGAGCAGTCGGTAGGCTCGGACCGCGTCGCGCACATCGACCATGTCGATCGTCGCGTCGAGCGTCAAGACCTCGATCGGCTCGTTCGATGCGGCAGCGAACTGTCGACACCACGACGCGAGCATCAACCGCGGATCCTGGCGTGGACCGGCCTGCGGGAACTGCCGCATGATGAGCACGTCGAGTCCGTGCCGCTCGGCAAACTCGCGACAGATTCCCTCGGCGGCAAGCTTCGTGCGACCATACGGTCCGCGGGGCTCGATCGGGGCCTGCTCGTCGATCGGCGGCGAATCGGCACTCGCTACGGGATAAACATGCGACGAACTGGCGAACACCACGTGGGGCGGTCTCGGCAATGAGGCGGCGAGTTCGAGTACTCGCCGCGTCCCGTCGACATTGATCGCCAGCGCCGCGGCGGTGGGATCGGTCGCACCGCAGTCGGCAGGAATGCTGAGTGCCGCGAGATGATAGATCACATCCGGGGCGAACTGCCGCAGGACATCGCCGACCTGATCGCGGAACTGCGGCGAGCCAACGTCACCGGCGACGAGCGTCGTTCGCTGCTGCACGCACTGCGGCGTACCGGCGTGCCAACGGCCCGAACGATTGCAGCCGAGAACGGTATCGCCCATGGCAAGCAGATGCTCGGCGAGGTGAGTTCCCGCGAAGCCGGTGACACCGGTGATCAACGCTCGCATGGAGAGAAATGATCTCCTAAAACGTCACAAGTCGAATGGTGGTGAAGCTCGCTTGCGGTTTCGCGCCTACATCGACTTACGCGCGAAACCGCATGCGAGCCACTTCAGCGTATCGACAGCGGTCACTCTGTCGAACGCTTCGTGGTGCAACCTTAACGGGTTATCAACTTCTCGAACCGACTATACGCCTCGTTCCAAGCGGCGGTGTCGCGTGGCTCAAACGTCTCGACCGAAAAACTGTCGCGGATCACCTCGCGGGCTTCGCTCAACGAACCGACCGCGCCGGCCGCAATGGCCTGGATCACGACGTTGCCAATCGCTGTCGCTTCGATCGGACCGGCCACGACGCGTCGTCCGCAAGCGTCGGCCGTGGCCTGACACAGTTGCCGATTCTGCGTGCCGCCGCCGATGATGTGAATCGTTTCGATCCGGCGTTCGACCAACTCCTCGAGCGCCCCCAACACGTAACGATACTTCATCGCGATGCTCTCGAGCGCACAGCGAATCACCGCGCCGTCGTCCTCGGGAACGGGCTGACCGGTTCGCTCGCAGTAACTCGCAATCGCCTCGGGCATGTTGCCCGGAGTGGCGAACGCGGGGTCGTCGGGATCGATGAACGAGCGCAACGGCGTCGCCTCGGCCGAGAGGCGATTGAACGCGTCCCAACGGTACTCTTTGCCCGCCTGATTCCAGACCCGACGGCATTCTTGGACCAACCACAGGCCGGTGATGTTCTTTAGCAACCGGGTCGTGCCGCCGACGCCACCTTCGTTGGTGAAGTTCAGTTGGCGAACCTTCTCGCTCACCACCGGCTGCGGCACTTCGACGCCCATCAGCGACCACGTGCCCGAGCTGATGTAGCACCAGTCGGGATGCTCGCCCGGCTTGTAATCGGCAGGCACCGCAACGACCGCGCTCGCCGTGTCATGCGTTCCCGGCACGACGACTTCGACGTTCGTCAAACCCGTGTCGGCCGCGACACTCGCCCGCAACTTGCCGAGCTTCGTCCCCGGCTGAATCAACTTGCCCAAGATGTTCGTGGGCAGGTCGAGTTTCTTGAACAGATCGTAGGCCCAGGTCTGCTTGCGGGGATCGTAGAACTGTGTGGTCGAGGCGTTCGTGACTTCGTTCGCCTTGACGCCCGTCAGCAGCCAGTGGATCAGGTCGGGAATCATCAGAAACGACTCGGCCACATCCAGCAGCGGCGACCGGCTTTGCCGCATGGCAAGCACTTGGTAAAGCGTGTTGAACGGCATGAACTGCAAGCCGGTGTGATCGAAAATCTCGTCGCGGCTCGCGCGAGCAAACGCGGCGTCCATCATCCCCTCGGTCCGCCGATCGCGATACGAATACGGATTGCCGAGCAGCGTGTCATCTCGCCCGAGCAGCGCAAAGTCGACGCCCCAAGTATCGACCCCGACGCTACGAATCCGGTCGCCGTAAGTTACACCAGCGATTCGCAGTCCGTCGCTGATGTTCTTCCACAGCGCAGGCAAGTCCCAATAGAGCGAGCCGCCGAGATCAATCGCCCCGTTGTCGAAGCGATGCACCTCTTCCAGCCGCAGCCGACCGCCATCGAACAAGCCCGCGAGGACACGGCCGCTGGATGCGCCAAGATCGACCGCCAGATAAACTTGTTCTGCCATAAAAAACCCGTTTGTCGCGTCACTCGTTTTATGGTGAAACGGCTATCAGAATCGGTCATCCGCGACTCGTCAACTAGCCGCGTTGAGGGCGAGTGCCCCGACCAATGCGTCACGAACCAAGCCGGCAAACGATCGCTGACTTTGCTCGGTTGCGATGCTAGCGAACTCCCGTGGCTTTGCTGATGAGCATGCGGAGCTTGGTGGCGGAACTCGGCTGGCCGGCGAGGATGTCGGCCTCGGTGGTGATCGCCATCAGTATCTCGCGATGCGAAGTGCGGCCACGATCGTAGATGATATACAGTTTGCCGTCGGGCGTTTCGACCGCGTCAGGATACGAGACTTGCAGGCGATCGTCGAGCAACATCCGGTGAGGCCAGGTTTGGCCGTCATCGTCTGAGAGCATCGCGG
>JAEUIL010000734.1 GCA_016794255.1 Planctomycetaceae bacterium
CCAATCGAGTCACAGACCCGATCGCAAGATGTCGGCGGGAGAGCGAGGTACGAACACCGTTTAATTGCTCGACCTGAAGTGGCCACGAACTTGTGAGATTCGCGACTCTTCTTCCCCCTACTGATTCAAGTATTGCTCCGAGATGGAATTTGGGCAATATCGCTTAGCGAGCAATCGCGAATGAATTCACTTCGTGGAGTGAGTGCAAGCGTTTGTGAAAAATGGCACGAGGAGAGAAAAGCAGGTGAGTAAGTGAGTAGGTGAGTAAGTGGGGGGAGTGATGAGTGTTGAGGAAGCATGGGTACGCGCGAAACCGCACGCGAGCTACCATGTCGCGCGCCTCGAGTGGCTCGCTTGCGGTTTCGCGCTGTCACTTTGCACTTTGCACTTTGCACCTTGCACTTTGCATTTCGTCTGCACTTACTCACCTACTCACTTACTCACCTCCGCCTTCCCCACCAGCTCCCGCACTTTCCCGGCGATGCGATCTTCGATCACACCATCCCAGCGCAGCGCGGGCCGACCGTATTCGTACAAGTTGCTGCCACCTTCGTAACCACCTTCTTCCCAGACGCGACGCGAGGGAATGTACGCGATCATGTCGTCGGTGTAGCCCAATACCCAGGTGCCCGGCCCGAACTCGCGCTTGAAACGCAACGCGTAATCGACCACCGTCTCGGCACCCATGCCAATCACGAGCATCTCGCCGCCCAATCGCCAGGCGTGCAGCGGATACGGATAGCCGCTCGGGAACTTCGCGCCACCGTCGAGCTGTTGCAACAGCCGGGCGGACCAGCGCGCTTTGATCGCGTTGGTGTCTTGCAACATGCCGTGCAGGTCGTTGCGATCCATCGTCTTCAGATACGGCAGCTCGACATACTCGAACGCCGTCGCCAGCTCGGCGCTCACCGGTTGCGTGACGCCCGGCAGCCCCTGCTCGACGCCGACCGCGAGCAGATGTCCGTACTTCTCGCACAATTCGACCGTGCGCCGCGGCAGCGGATTTTGATCGCCGCCGCAGGTGTTGACGAACATCGCCGTGACGCCTGGGTGCTGTTGCTCGATTTCGAGCTGTGCGAAGCCCGGGTAGTCGCCGCACCATTTCGTGAAGCTGAGCGTCGTCGGATGACAGGCATAGCCGAACAGGATCGCTTCGAGACGACCGTCGGGCCGAGTGACGGTGAGCAGCGGCACGGTGTGATCGACCGGTCCTTTGAGCGGCGTTCCTTCGGCCAGCAGTTTGGGCACTTCCGCCTCGCGGTTATTGCGACGATTGACCGCAAACGTCGCTCGGCCTTGACCTTGTTTCAGTTGGGCCGGTGCAAGCTTGGCGAACGCCTCGCCGATCATCTCGACCATGCGTCGCTGCATGAGCTGCGTGTACTCGTCGACCAATCGCACCTGTTCGGCCTCGACCGGATAATAATCGACCAGATCGTCACCCAACCGCGGACCGCAATGGTTGTGCGAAAACGTGATCATCACCTGCGCGCGATCGAGCTGGAACTTTTGCTTCAACATCGCGAAGACCGGGTCGCTGAAGACTTTGGGGACGCCTTGAAAGTCGCTCGTCACCAGCACGGCGCGTCGCCCCTGGGCATCTTCCAGGGCCAGAGCCTTCATCCACAGGTCGTGCAACTTGCCGTCCGGGGCCCGTCGTCCGCCGTAGCCCGCGAGCCAGACCGAGGTCTCGGGCGTGATCACCGCGCGCGAGACGCCCGCTTTCCATTCCGCCGCCTGCGTGCTGCCGGACCCGACCACCGCCGCCAGTAGCAGCATGATTCGTAACAGGCTGAAAGACACGTGAGGAAACGAGCGCGTGATAACCATGGATCAATCTCAAGGGGGGAAGGCGAGGGAGTCGCCCTTAGCGTAAACACTGCCCGCGCGGTCCGCTACGCTCTGGACGCTCTCGGTTCCCACCCATTGCCATGCATCCGCAGAGTTAGGACAAAACCGGGGTGATCGCGCCGGAACCAATTTGCCGAGTGGCTCACCAATCCGTTGCCAAAAATCCAGGAACGGGCACAATTTCGAGTATTGGTATCACGCTTGCATACGGTTGATGCGTCTCGCAACGCGCGGTGTTCGACCGACGTTGCAGTTTCGATTTTGTCTTCCAACGTTGCTGAGAAGTGAGCCTTCCCATGAGAACGACCAACTATGGCACTTGGGCCGCAAATCGCTGGACACTGGGCTTCGCGGCTGCCTGCTTCTTTGCCACCGGCGCGGGCTTTCTGACCGACCAGTTCGTGACGTTACGCGATCATGCCGCGCGACCGTTTCGGGCTTCGATCGTCAGTGCCGAGACCACCGGCCTGGGTGTTCCCGCTCCGACATCGACCAGCCACGCCGCGTCAAATCCAGTCGCGTCCTCGAATCACGCCGCCGGGTCGAAACCGATTTCGTCTCCGCCCTCGGGCAATGGCCTAGCATCGATCGCGTCGAACGAGAAGCTGACGCTCGAAGATCTCATCGAGCCGGCGCGCGAAGCTTTGAAATACTTGCAGTCTGTGCCCGATTACTCGGCCAAGATGTCGGCCCGGGAACGGGTCAACGGCACATTGCGGACAGCCCACCTTGAAATCAAAGTGCGCGAACAACCCTTTAGCGTCTACGTGCGGCATCTCGCGCCGAAGCGGCTGGCCGGCACCGAATGTATCTACGTCGAAGGCCAGAACAACGGCAAGCTGCTCGCGCATACGACGGGCTTGAAGCATCGCTTAGTCGGCACCTTGGCGCTGCAACCGGACGGTGCGCTGGCGATGTCGGAAGGACGCTATCCGGTCACCGAAGTCGGCTTGCGTCGACTCGTAGAGCGGATGATTCGCGTGGGTGAGAAGGAATTGCCGCTCGGCAATTGCGAGGTGAAGACGATTCCGCCGCGGATCATCAATGGCCGATCGTGCGAGGGGATCGAAGTCACGCATCCCGAGAAAGGGGACGATTTCCTCTATCACATCGTCCGGGTGTACGCCGATCCGCAGACGGGCGTTCCGGTGCGGTTCGCGTCGTACGATTGGCCCGCGAACGAGAACGAAGAGCCGCCGTTGCTGGAAGAGTACACGTACGAGGACTTGCAGTTGAATCGTGGGTTCACGGATCAAGATTTCAGCGTCGAGAATCCGCAATACGACTTCAAACGTCGTTAATGGAAAGGACGCGTCATCGCTGTGAACTCGCTGCCGAGGTCCTTGAGGCAACTCTCTCCTGCCTCAAGGACCTTTTTTTATGATCGTCGTTTGGGCAGGGGGATCGCTGGCAGGAAATGATTCAAGGGACGCTTCGTCGACGCCATCGAGTTGAGCATTGGAAGCCGCGGCTTGTTGAGGATCGCCCACGATCGTGAGCAACAACGCGGCGTCGGTCACGCCTTCGATCGCATGCGACTCGCCTTTCGCGAGACAGACGAGTTGCCCAGCCGCGAGCCGGATCGGCTCCCCTGCGTCGCGATGCAGCAGCGTTTGTCCGATGAGACACTGCAAGGTGACGATGCACGCGGCGCGATGGGGCGGCAGCCGTTCACCTGCCTGCACGACTAGCCGGATCAGTTCGAGATGTTCGAAGTGACCGAGCGAGTGCGTGCGCTGTTCTCGGAGAGATTCTGTTTGCAGTTGCAGGTCCACGACTTGAAGCGGTTTGAGACTCATGAGCGTGGCCTCCGTGAATGTAGGAAGTGGGAGCATCGACCATCAGCCGTGCAGCTACCGAGCCAGATATGAGGCGACTCACGGAATCGTCCGATTAATAGGGCGCTGTTCGTTTCGCGATCAACTGAGCCCCCGCCCGACCAGCGCGAACGAATGGAGAGATAAACAGTGCAGTTGCTTCCCCGCATTCAACTCGTGGAGTCCAAAGACTTTCGGACCGATCCGCGGCTGGTCCCCGTGTCGATTGGCATCGCGATTGCAACTCCGCTGACTTGGCCGACAAAGAAAGACGATTCAAGTTTGGGAACCGATAAACTCAAACAGCCTATAGGCTCGCTGAGTTTGGTACCTGAAATGAAACAGACTTTCCGCGTCGGTCATTTTTTTTGCGCCGCTCGGGGATTCAACCATCGTATCCGTCACGCTCCACGTGACGCGCGGCGGGGCGGAGATTACCATCGTCTATCACCTTGGCGTACCGGTTGGGTGCGCCGCATCACGCAGAGCGTGATGGATACTAGGGTGCTTGACGCTCGGCCAATCTCACCTCGCCACGAATCTCTCCATGCGTGCTTTGCTGCTCATCGCGCTGCTACTCGTCTCAATTCCACATCTCACCGCCGCCGAGCCGAGCGACGATGCTCCGCTCCATGCCGAGCAAGCGGCGAACACCATGGTCGTGCCGGCCGGTTTTCAAGTCTCGCTCTTCGCCGCCGAGCCCGCTGTGAAACAACCGATCGGGTTCGCGATCGATGACCGTGGTCGGCTGTGGGTCGCCGAGGCGTATAGCTATCCTGTGCATGGCACGCAGGCCAAGGCCGACCGGATCGTGATCTTGAGCGATACCAATGGCGACGGCCGCGCCGATGAGCGCAAGATTTTCTACGAAGGGCTCAACTATGTGACCGGCGTCGAGGTCGGCTTCGGCGGCGCGTGGGTGATGTCGCCTCCGTACTTCTACTTCATTCCCGATCGCGATGGCGACGACACTCCCGACGGCCGGCCCGAGGTGCTGCTCGATGGTTTCGGCAATCACGCCAACGCTCACAACTTGGCCAACGGCTTCGCCTGGGGACCCGACGGCTGGCTGTATGGCACGCATGGGCGGACCAACTGGTCGCTGATCGGCAAGCCCGGCACGCCCAACGACGCGCGGCAGCGTTTCGACGGCGGCGTGTATCGCTATCATCCCGTGCGACACGCTTGGGAACCGTACTGCGACGGCACGACGAACCCTTGGGGCATCGACTGGAACGACGTCGGCGAGCCGTTCATCACCAACTGCGTGAACCCGCACCTGTTCCATGCCATCTACGGCGCGCATTACGAGCCGTGGCGCAATCGCGAGTCGAGCCAGTACGCTTACGAACGCATTCCAACGATCGCCGATCACTTGCATTTCATCGGCACGACGAACATCCGCGCCGGCTTGGGATCGGCCGAGGAAGACGCGGCTGGCGGCGGACACGCGCATTGCGGCACGCTGATTTATCTCGGGGACAATTGGCCCGCCGAGTATCGCAACACGCTGTTCACGAACAACATTCACGGCCGACGAATCAACAACGATCGGCCCATCCGCCACGGCTCGGGCTACATCGCCACGCATGGGCCCGATCTGCTGCGGTCACGTGATCCGTGGTTCATGGGCGTCACGCTTCAGGCCGGGCCCGACGGCAGTGTGTTTGTCATCGATTGGTCCGATACCGGCGAGTGTCACAGCACCAAGAACACCCGGCGCGAGACCGGCCGAGTCTACAAGATCAGCTACGGCCAGCCACCGCGCCGCGACGGCGATTTGGCGAAGCTCAGCGGTCGTGAGTTGGTCGAGCTCCAAACGCATCGCAACGAGTGGCACGTGCGACATGCCCGGCGGTTGCTGCAAGAACGCGCGGCCCAAGGGCGCGACATGAGCGACGTCACCCGGCAATTGCACGCCATATATGCCAGTGAGACCGATGTCCCCCGCAAGCTGCGAGCGCTTTGGACCCTGTTCGCGATGGGGCAATTGAGCGACGAATTTCTACTGCGTCAGCTCGACGATGCGAACGAGCACATTCGCGCTTGGGGAATCCAGTTGCTGTGCGACGACAACGATCCGCCACAGTCGGCCTTGCACCGGATGCAAGCCCTGGCCGAGAGCGATCCGTCGGCGCCCGTGCGTTTGCATTTGGCCAGTATGTTGCAACGGCTCAAGCTCGACGATCGTTGGAGCATTGGTCGAGCATTGCTCGCGCATGACGAAGATGCCGACGACGACAATCTGCCGCTGCTGATCTGGTACGGTATCGAACCGCTGGTGACCAACGACTTGTCGCGATTCATCCGTTTGGTGCGTGATTGTCAATTGCCGCGCGTCGCACGCTTCATCGGTCGTCGCGCTGCTTCGTTGAACAAAGATCCCGCCGGGTTGGCGGTGTTGGTGGACGAGTTGGCACGATCCCAAGGCGCGATCCAAGCGGCGTTACTCGCCGGGGTGATCGAGGGTCTCGAAGGACGTCGCAGTGTGCCGCTGCCCGCGAGTTGGCCCGCGGCGTTGGTCGCGCTGGAGAAGAACACCGACGAAGTGGCTCGCGAACAGGCGTTGCAATTGGCGCTGATTTTCGACGATCCGCGGGCTTTGGATACGTTGCGCACCCAGGCGGCCGACGCCACCGCTCCCGCCGCGACCCGCAATCGGGCCATCACGGCGCTCGTCGCCAAGCAAGCGCCCGGCGTTGGGGAGTTGCTCGTGCGGCTGGTGGCTGACCCCGCAACGCGCCGCGCTGCAGTGCGTGGCTTGGCCGAGTTCGATCATCCGCAGACCGTCAGCACATTGCTCGCGGCTTACGCCACGTTCGATGCCGCCGCGCGACAAGATGCCGTGCAAACGTTGTCGGCCCGGGCGAGCTGGGCGCTCGCACTGATCGACGCGATCGAGTCGGGCCGAGTTCCGCGTGGCGACGTGACCGCTTACACCGCCCGGCAGTTGGCGAGCCTGCCCGACCCCAAGTTGAAAGCGCGCGTGCAAGCCGTCTGGGGCGAGTTGCGATCGACGCCGGCCGAGAAGGAACGGATCATTGCCGACTACAAGAAGCGGCTGCCGCTAACGACCATTCAGCAGGCCGATCGTGCGGCCGGTCGTGCGATCTTTCAAAAGACGTGTGCCAACTGCCATCGCATCTTCGGCGCTGGCGGCGCGATTGGGCCCGACATCACCGGCTCGCAGCGGACGAATCTCGACTATCTGCTGCAAACGCTGATCGATCCCAGCGCGGCGGTCGCGCGGGATTATCAGATGCAGATCATCGAGACCTCGGCCGGTCGCGTGATCACGGGCCTCGTCGTGGCCGAGACCAAAACCGCGCTGACGATTCAAACGGTGAACGAAAAGATTGTCATCCCCTTCGAAGAGATCGAACGCCGCACGACTTCGCCGCTCTCGATCATGCCCGAGGGTGCGTTGCAGAATTTGACGGTCGATCAGGTGCGGCAGTTGTTGGCGTATCTGATGGGCACCGGGCAGGTCGAGTTGCCGCGAGAGCTCACCAAATAGACAAAATGGCTGGACCAGCCGCTCGCGAGAACGTGGGTTACGATCATGGTTTCCCATTTCGCAGAGCCACACACGAGGACTGGTCCAGTGCACGACAAATTACGTTACGTCGGTTTAGATGTCCATGCGGACACGAT
>JAEUIL010000751.1 GCA_016794255.1 Planctomycetaceae bacterium
AGGGTGCGAGAAGTTGCGTTAGTTGGCGTTCTCGCTCAACGTGCGAAGTCGTTCCCAATTCGCGCGGTCCAACTCATCGCCATGCGCGAGCACCTCTTGCTCACACAACTTCAAGTGTTCTAGTGCCAGTTCCGTGGTTGCACGTGATTCCGCGGTGCCCGCACGACTTTCCGCAGCTTGCTCCAACAGGCAATCGACCAAGGAGAGGCGGATCGCATAGGTCGGGAACCCACGGCGAATCGAATCGTCGAGTGCCCGCATGTATAGTTCGATTCGCCGCTGAGCCTCTTCGGTGAAATCCGCCTCCGTCTCTAAGAGGACCGGGTGATCGTCGTATTTTTCCCGCAGCATCGCCAAGATGTCGAGCAACGCGTCGAGCTTAATCGTGTGCAGGAGGTCGTCCTCCATGGCCGTCACGTTGACGATCTCGCTACCCGCACAGCGGACCATTTCCCATTCTTCGGGAAGGAAGGGAAACTCTTCCTGCATTGGTCACCCCTGCGAAATCTGGCGCATTGGACGCGAGGCAAGCCACCGCCACGTACAATAGACGCGAAAAATTTCTGTCCAAACACGATTGGCAATCGCCGATCAAACTACGAGCGCGGCGTAACTTTATCGCCCATGGGATTTTCGCACTCATAGGTTTTCACTACGCGACCAGAGGTCGCGGCTTGGCTGTCATTGATCTCGGCGAGGAATCACTGCAGCACGAACTTCACGCATACCGGAGCGCCGACTTCGACTTTCTCGCCCGTTGGCATTAGCGCACCGGTCTTGGCGTCCACGCGGAACAGCAACAAACTGTCGCCGCCTTGATTGGCGACGACGGCGAACTGGCCGGTCGGGTCGATGTTGAAATTCCGCGGTACGGCAATGCCTTGCCCCTGAATGCCGACCAATTCGAGCTTGCCCGTGGCTTGATCGATGCGGTATGCGGCGATGCTGTTATGCCCGCGATTCGAGCCGTAAAGAAATTGGCCCGACGGATGACACACGACCTCGGCGGTGCTGTTTCCGCCTTGATAATCACTCGGCAGCGTTGAGAGCGCTTGCAACTCGCTGAGCGTGCCGGCTTGCTTGTCGTAGGCGAAGGCGGTGACCGTCGACAGCAACTCGTTGATCACGTACGCAAATCGGCCCGAGGGATGAAACGCAAAATGTCGCGGGCCCGCGCCGGCGGCAACATTTCCGGCAGGGGGCGAGTTCGGCGTGATCGTCCCTTTGGCGCTGTCATAGCGATAGACGAGCACCTTATCGAGCCCCAAGTCGGCGACAAACGCGAAGCGGTTCCACGCGTCGAGATTGGCCGAGTGAGCGTGCGGCGATTCTTGCCGTTTCGAGTTCACGCTGCTGCCGGTGTGTTGCACGAAGCTCGACGCCTCGCCCAACTTGCCGTCGGCCTGAATCGGCAGCACCGCCGTCGAACCGCCGCCGTAATTGGCGACCACGACATGCTTGCCGGCCGTGTCGCAGGTGATATGGCACGGGCCGGTGCCGACCGAAGATTGCTGATTGAGTTGCCGCAAATCGCCGGTTGCGACGTCAATCGCGAACGCGGTCACCGCGCCGCTTTTCTTACCCTCGAACATGCCGACTTCATTCACGGCATAGACAAACTTGCCGCTCGGATGCAGGGTTAGAAACGACGGATTCGTGCTCTCAGCCGCCAGATTCGCAGGCCCGAACTTGCCCGTTCTCAAATCGAGATCGACGCGATAAATGCCCTGGCTCTTCTTGCCTATGTACGTGCCGACGTACATTCGCACCTTGTCGAGCGTGCTGGTGGTGTTGGCCGGCGTGACGAGCGAGATCAGCTTATCTTCGGGAAATGTCTCCACGGTCAGATTCTTGAACTGCACTTCTTGCGGCACTTTGTTCGAGTGCAACTGCAACCCGATCGGCGCTTGCTTGATCCGGTCCGGCTCCGGTTCGCGCCAGTCGCTGATCAGCACGCCATTGAGCGCGAAGCGAATCCGGTTGCCTTGGGCGAGAATCTCGAGATGATTCCAGTCGTGTTGTTTGCCCACCTTGCGGGCCGTGTCGGCATTCTTGTGAATGCTGTTGCGACCATAGAGGTCGTAGAAACCATAGCCGCTGGGGAACATCACGAGATGCCCGCCATAGGTGAACGGGTCGCCGCGTTCCGGCGCGATGCGTCCCCAAATCGCGATGCCCGAGTGCATTTCGCTCTCGGCCAATTTGAAGTCGCAGACTAGCCGGAAATCACTGAACGTGCGCTCGGTGAGCAAGTAGGTGCTGACGGCGATGGGATCGGTGTTCTTGCCGATGATCACGCCATCTTTGACGGACCAATACTTCTCGTGACCTTGCCAGCCGCTGAGATCACGACCGTTGAACAGCTCGAGCACTTCGCGCTCGCCGGTTTTCGGCGGCACGATGGGCGCATCGGCGGCGTGTGCCTGGGGCAGGGGAGTGGCGAACACGATTCCGAGCACAATCAAAGCGAACGAGCGGCGCAGCATGGCGAGGCGACTCCGAGCGGTTAGCGGTCCATCACGCAGGAGCCGTATTGAACCGCATCGCGCGGCAGATTGCCAGCGCTATTACGAATGAAGTCTTCGCCCAGGGCCCGCTTTACGCCGTGGCCGACGTTTCGGCAGGAAGCTTCGCCATAAACTTGGGCGAGCGCACGCTGAACGCCGGTCCGCCCCAGGCGTCGTAGATTACCAAGACATTCAACAGCCCGGCGATCATCGTGTAGACGGTCCCCAGCTCGAAATAGCGATTCAGATTTTTGTGCAACAAGTCGAGTTCGTCGGGCGTGTCGCCACCGTCGCCTTGTTTGACCACGGGTGGCACCATGAACCAGCTCCAAAAGCTCCCCTCGTTCCGCGCCAGCCGATCGAGCGAGCGGGTCAACTCGGGCGAGTGGTCGCTGGGAACCTCGTTGTCGCGCAACGTGATACCCAATCGCGACTTGTACGCCAGCATCGTGCGATTGCGCAGACTATATTCGTCGTTGTAGAACCCGAATCGCCGCGCCTGCACAAAGGCCGGGACGGTCGGAATGCCCACGAACGCCTGACACAACAGCGGCAACCGTCGATCGCTCGAATTCCACGACGCATACACCACGCGGCCTTCGCCCAGATACAGCCCGTAGTAAAACGAGCTCATGATGCAGACGAAGAAGATGACCGCCTTGGCGCGTCGCCCCTGATACCAATGGCCCAGGCCGGGAATGAGCCACGCCAGTATCACGGCCACAAACGGATCGCGGAGCGGCACATGTTCCTGGGGCGGGACAGACGACGGCGGCGACTTGGTTTGAATCACGGGGACACGCACCACGGTATAAAGGAACGAACAGCCACCGCATTCTAGCTGGTTTGCGCCAATTGTTGAACCCGAATCGAGCCGGTTCGTGATGATCTCGTTCAGCACGCCGACAGATTTCTGACTGAGCCCATTCGAGGCCGCTGTCATCGCCCTTGCCCGTTATGGGGCTTGATCTTAAGATACCCGTTTCGTTTCGGGCCCCACGGTCTGCGTACTCGTCAGGAACCCCATTTCGTGAGTGAATTTTTCGTCCGCGGCGGGCTGATTGCCCAGCAGGCTGGTGATCCGCCCGGGGGGCTGGCCATGATGTTCATGCCCATCCTGATGATCGTCGCCCTGTACTGGATGCTCATCGCCCGGCCGCAAAAACGCGAGATGATGGCCAAGGCCGACATGCTCAAGTCGCTCAAGAAAAATGACCACGTGCTCACCGTCGGTGGTATTTATGGCGTGGTGACCAATGTTCGGCCCGAGGCCAACGAAGTCACCTTACGCGTCGACGAAACGAACAACACGCGGATCAAAGTCACGATGACCTCGATCATTCGCGTGACCAGTGGCGAAGAAGACGCCAAGACCGAAACCAAAACCTAACCCGTACACGATTCGCATGGACTGATCGCCGGGCGTCGCACTGCCGCGCGATCGAAAGGGAATGGATGTTGACTATGTTGCGTGAGAAGCTGTTGAGCTCAACCGCCGGATTGCTGTTGGCTCTGTTCGTAAGTGGGAGCCTGTTGCCGAACATTCAGGCCGACGATCCCAAGACGGCGGCCGAGTCCAAAGCGACCGACGCCAAAGACGCGGCGAAGAAAGAGACGCCGGCCAAGAGCGACGCTCCGGCGGCGAAGGCGACCGACGACAAGAAAGCGGCCGACACCAAGCCCGCGACTCCCGCCAAGTCGGAAAGCAAAGCACCCGCCAAGACGGAACCGGCTAAGAGCGAGGCCGCGAAGACCGCTCCCGCCAAGATCGAGCCGCCCAAGAACGAGCCTGCGGCGGAAAAAGCTCCCGCCGATGCCAAGCAGACCGCCGAGTCGAAAGACACGAAAGACAGCAAGTCCGCCGACACGAAAGCGGCCGACGCCAAACTGCCGGGCGAACTCGCCGCGGTCGGCGCTCAGGCTGCTCCCGGCGAACCGGTTGATCGCACGTCGAGTTCGCTGATGGCGATTCTCGTGTTCTGCGGCCTCGTCGTTGCCTCGGGCGTGTTGGGGACCGTCTGGGCCAACGGTGCCGGGCTGCCTGACCGCGCGATGGCGTTTGGCTTCGTCGTGTTCGCCACCGTCCTGTCGGTGTTGGTCACCTGGGTCTATTGGCCGCCGAAGCTGGGCATCGACCTCAGCGGTGGTTTCGTGCTGAACTACCGTATCGATCGCACCAAGTCCCAAGGCCAAGACCAGTTCAGCATGGAAGAGTTGATCGGTGCCATCACGCGCCGCGTCAATCCGGGCGGCACCAAGGAAGTGACCGTGCGACCTTATGGTGGTGACGAAATCGAAATCATCATTCCGGACGCAACGCAAGAAGAACTCGCGAGCCTCAAGGAAATCATCACGAAGCTCGGTTCGCTCGAGTTCCGCATCACGGCCAACTCGCGCGATCACGCCGCGATCATCGCCCAGGCGAACGCCACCACCGAGGATGACGTGTATGTGAAAGCCGAAGGCGAACAGCCCCGGCTCGTCGCTCAATGGGTGCCGCTGCATCCAGATACCGATCGCGAGCAAGTTCCGCCGCCGGGCAGTTCGTCGCCCGAGGGGCTCGTAACCCGTGTGACGGCCCAAGGTGTTACGCAAGTGCTGGTCATGTACTTCGACGATCTGGTCGTCACCGGCGAACGCTTGGTTGGCGTGGGTCGCGATGTCGACCGCTTCGGCGATCCGGCCGTGAACTTCCGTTTCGACGCCCTCGGTGCCAGCCGCTTTAGCCAACTGACGCAACGCAATCTGCCCGAGAACGGCTTTCACCGCCGTCTCGGTGTGTTGCTCGATCACTCGTTCTTCAGTGCGCCGAACATCATGTCCGTGATCACCGACAGCGGTCAGATCACCGGCATCCGCGACGAGAAAAAGGTGCAGGCGCAAATCGAGGTGTTCAAAGCCGGTAAACTCCCCGCGGCCTTGTATCACGAGCCGACCAGCGAATTGTACATCGGCCCCACGCTCGGTCGTGACACCGTGGAAAAGGGTGTCCGCTCGATGCTCGTCGGTACCGCCGCGGTCGTGATCTTCATGCTGATCTACTATCGTTTTGCGGGCATTGTGGCCAACATCGCGGTCGTGATGAACGTGTTGATCACGATCAGCTTGATGATGATGTTCCAAGCCGCGTTCACCCTCTCGGGCTTGGCCGGTTTGGCGCTGACGGTCGGCATGGCGGTCGACGCCAACGTGTTGATCTATGAACGCATGCGCGAGGAACTCGCCAAGGGAACCACGCTCCGCATGGCGATCCGCAACGGCTTTGATCGCGCGAGTTCGACGATCATCGACGCCAATGTCACCACGCTCATCGCCGGGTTCGTGCTCTACTGGATCGGCACCGACCAGGTGAAGGGCTTCGCCGTCACGTTGATCATCGGTTTGATCGCCAACTTGTTCACCGCGATCACCGTTTCCCGCGCGATTTTCGACACGGTCGAGAAACTCCGCTGGGTCAAGACGCTCAAGTTCATGCAGCTCATGACGACGACGAACATCGACTTCGTCGGCCCGCGCAAGTTGGCGGTGTCGCTGAGCTTGATCGTCATCGGCATCGGCCTGGCGGCATGTTGGGTGCGTGGCAAGGGGCTGCTCGATATCGACTTCACCGGCGGCACATCAGTGCAGGTGTTGTTCAAAGAGCCGAAGGACGTCGCCAAGGTGCGCGAGATGGTCGGCACCTTGCCGGACGTGACCGTGCAAGACGTGAAGCTCTCGACCGAAAACGCGGGAGTGCGGTACTTGATCGTCACGTCGAAGCCGAACTCGGTAACCGACGCCAATGGCCAGGTGATCGAGGATGACATTGTCGAACGTGAACTGCACAAAATCTTCAAGGGCGAACTGGCCGCGAATGAGCTGACGGTCAGCGACGTGAAGCCGATCGGCAAGCCGGCACCGAAACAGGGTGCCGCGCTTGAGCTACGCGATACCGACAACCTGCTGGCGTTCGCTCCCGAAGCGTTGCTCGCTCAGGCCGAGACCAAGTCGGATGCTGCGAAGACCGACGCCGCCAAGACAGAGCCGGCGAAGACCGCGGCTCCGGCCACGGGCGCTACTCCGGCGCCGGGCGCACCGGCCACACCCGCCGCCGCTCCCGCGAAGGTCGATCTGTTCGAGGGTGGCACGCTCGCCAAGCTCAACTTCAGCGAAGCCATCGGTCAGCAAACGCTTACCGATCTGTTGCGAGCCCAGTTGAAAGAGACCAAGAAAGAGAACGTGGCACTCGAGTTGTTCGAGCCACAAAAGCAGCAGGGCAAGACCTCGTCGTATGGTGAGTGGTCGCTCAAGATCGCGCTGCCGCAGGCCGAGACGCAGTCGATGCTCGACACGCTCAAGAAGAAGCTCGTCGAAGAGCCGTTCTTCCCGGCCAGCAGTCAGATCGGCGCCACCGTCGCCGGCACCACTCAGCAACAGGCCGTGATGGCGATCGTGGTGTCGCTGGCGTTGATCTTGGCTTACGTTTGGTTCCGCTTTTCGCAGGTGACCTTCGGCATCGCGGCAGTTGTCGCCGTGATCCACGACGTGCTCGTCACACTCGGCGCGTTGGCGCTGAGCTATTGGCTGGCCGGGCCGCTCGGCGTGTTGGGCGTCGATCAGTTCAAGATCAATCTGCCGATCATCGCCGCGTTCCTGACGATCATCGGTTACTCGCTCAACGACACGATCGTGATTTTCGATCGGATCCGTGAAATTCGTGGCAAGAGCACCGCGATCACGCCGGAGCTGATTAACCTGAGCGTGAATCAAACCCTCAGCCGCACGATTCTCACCGCGTCGACCGTGTTCCTCACCGTGTTGGTGTTGTACGCGATCGGCGGTCAGGGAATTCACGGTTTCGCGTTTGCCTTGGTGGTCGGTTCGATCGCGGGTACTTACAGTACGATTTACATCGCGACGCCGATCGTGTTGTGGCTGCACGGCTGGAACGCGGGCGCGTCGACCTCGGCCGGCACGAGCGTCGCGCAGCAATCGGCGTCGTAATCAACGTCGACGTCTATGCGTGTTGATCGGTGCCACGTAGCCGAACTCGCCAGAGTTCGAGTGGCGGCGCTGTCAAAAGTCACCCGAACTCTGGCGAGTTCGGCTACCTGAACGACGTTGCAGTCATCGTGTCGGCACATGAACGCCATTTGCCTGGTGATCGATCGTCTGCACGCAGGTTATCTCGGCTGCTATGGCAACCGCTGGGTGCAGACGCCCGAGCTTGATCGCCTCGCGGCCGAGTCGTTTGTGTTGGATCATGCCACGCTCGACTCGCCCGAGTTGAGTCGGTTGTACCGGTCCTGGTGGCACCAGCGGCACGCTTGTGAACCGGACGCAGCCATCACGCTGCAAACGTCGCTGATCGCGAGATTGCAGCAGCAGGGGATCACGACCGGTTTTTTAACCGACGACCCCGCCGCGCTTGCCGCCTTGCCAGCCGATGTCGCGGCGCAGCTCAAGCCGTTGTTGATCGACGAGCCGTTGCCAACCGAGCCTGCCGAGGCTAGTCGTCGGGCGCATCTACAGCACGTCTTCGATGCGGGCCTGACGTGGCTTGAGACGGCAGCGAGCCCGTTTGTGTTGTGGCTGCACGTCGGTTCGTTGGGCCTCACCTGGGATGCGCCACTCGAGTTACGCGAGCATTATCGGGCCGAAGAGGATCCCGAGTTCGCCCAGGGCGTCGAGGTGCCGCGGTTCGTGTTGCCCCAGAATTATGATCCCGACCAACTGCAAGCGATCCTTCAAGCGTATGCGGCGCAGGTCACGCTCTGCGACGAGCACGTCGGTCATTTCGTCGATTGTTTGCGCGATAGTTCGTTAGCGAACGATACGCTCATCGCGTTGGTCGGGGCGCGCGGTCTGCCGCTGGGTGAGCACCGCCGGGTCGGCCCGTTCGATGAAGCATTGTGTGGCGAACTGATTCACACACCGTGGTTGCTGCGGTTTCCTGACGGTCTCGGCGCGTTGTGTCGGTCGTCGGCTTTGGTGCAGCCCGGCGATCTCGGCGCGACACTCGCCGAGTGGTTCGGCGTTCCTGCGGGGTTGTCATCCTCTGGCGTGGCCCGTAGTCTGCTGCCGCTGGTTCGCGACGAAGCGCCGAGTTGGCGTGATCGAGCGATCGTGGTGAACTCGCAGGGGGAGCAGGGCATCCGCACCGCGCGGTGGTATCTGCGGCAGACCGGCGAGCAACTCGCGCCGGGTGACGAACCGGATCGCACAGCCGCGGATGGCGCGGCTGGTCGAACGTATCTCTATAGCAAGCCCGACGATCGTTATGAAGTCAACGACGTGGTCGATCGCTGCGCGGATGTCGCGACAGCGTTGCGTCAGTCGCTGGCCGACTTCACAACCGCTTGCGAACAAGGCACGGTCGTCGATCTGCCGTCGCTTGCCGAGCAGATCAACACACGACCTGCATAGATAGTATCCATCACGCTCCGCGTGATGGGCGAGGGGACCGACTCGGCGCAAGCTATTCTGAACAATGGCGCATCATCTCACACGCACGCCCATCACGCGGAGCGTGATGGATACGATGGATGCTACGTCTCGATCATGCCGTTCTCAGACAGACCCGGCTTGAGCAGCACGATGTGAAACGTGCTGCCGACGTTGACCTCGGACTCGACCCAAATGCGTCCCTGCTGGTGTTCGATCATCGTTTTGGTGAAGTACAGACCAAGGCCCGAGCCGGGATGGTCGCGATGAATGGCCAAGCGACGGAAGGGGGCGAAAATTCGCTCGAGCTCTTCCCGCGGAATGCCCGGGCCATTGTCGGCGAGCGTGAATTCGTACTCCGTGCCGTGATCGATGAGCTCGATGGTGATGCGGCCCGGCTTGCGTTCAATGAACTTCGCGGCGTTCGAGAGCAGGTTGTAGAACGACTCACGCAACCGTACCCGATTGCCCCAAACTCGCGGCATTTCCTCGGGCAACTCGAGTTTGATCTGCTTCTTTTCCAGCGTCGGCTTCACGCGATCGATCGCCTCGGCGAGCACATCCTCGGTCGAGATCGGCCCCAGGCTGTCTTGCTCGCCCAATGAGACCGTGGTCGCGAGCAACTCGTCGAGCATCGTTCCCATGCGGAACGAACGTTGTCGCGCGGCGGCGATTAACTCGCGGGCCCCGGGGGGCATTTGATCGCCGAACTCGTCGAGCGCCTCGTCGCACAAATTCGCGACCGTGGCGAGCGGCGTTTTCAGATCATGCGACGCCAAGGCCGCGAACTGCCGCAGTTCGATGTTCGCTTTCCAATACATATCGAGCACCTGCCGCATCGCTTGCGTCGATTGGGCGAAGTAACTGTCGAGCGTCAGCCCCAGGTCGAGAAACACGACCTTCAAGAGCGACATCAGCGACTCGATCATCGCTGGAGACGCCGCCTTGTCGCGACCGATGAACCGCTCGAAACACGAGCGCATGTATTGATTGTACGCGCCGAGAAACAGCTCGGGATCGATGCCCACATCGGCGTGAGCTTGGCCCACCTGACGGCGTCGCTGGGCGTAGTCATCGTCCCATTGGGCGTCAAAGAGCGAGCGAAAATGTTCCTGCTGCAACTGCTTGAGCCGCGTCACGAGCTGCGGATCGCCGAGAAACTTGGCCGCGGTCTGAAACCCGAACAGATGCGTGTAGAACTCTTCGACCATGACGGTCGCATGTTGATCGAAGAGCGGCAGCAACTTTCGCAGCCGATCGGCATCGCGCTCGGTTAGATTCAAATAGCCGAGCCGTTCGGTGAGCGGACGGGGTTCGTGCGTCGACGGGCCGTCGAGATTCGTGGGCGTCGATGACGCGGCGGGGCGTTGCGGTCGGTCCATGGTACGAGCACTAGGGCGTGACGATCTGTTTCAAGAAGACTCCGACGAAGTACGCGACCGCGGCTGCCGCGCCGCCGATGAGCAATGTTTCGAACGCGGCCCGCCACGTCGATCGGCCCAGTACCGAACCTTTCAACGCGCCGATCGCGGCAAACGTAACGGCCGCCAACAGCGAGCTCAGCTGAAAGCGCTGATCGACCGTGAGCCAATGTCCCAGGTACAGCGGCACCAGCGGCATTTGACCGGCGACCACGAACGCCACAAAGGTCACGAGCGCCGCGCGTGTTGCCGATG
>JAEUIL010000798.1 GCA_016794255.1 Planctomycetaceae bacterium
CCGGGCCGAGCGTGTCCCGGAATGGCCATGTAGCCCGGCAGATGCGCGCGAGGCCCTTGCACATGCGCCACGATCGAACCGATGTTCGGCTCGGTCTTGATTTGAGCGAGCGTCACCACGCGGCCCGACAGGGCATGAGCCTGGCTGAGAAAGTGATCGTTGCTGCCATGCGAGTAACTGCGGAGTACGCACAGGCGATCGGCAATCGAAGCGAGCTGGGGCATCGTCTCGGCAAACTGCACGCCCGGCAGACGCGTGGCGATCGGGTCGAGTGTGCCGCGGATTCCCTCAGGCGCGTCGGGCTTGGGATCGAGCGACTCGAACTGCGTAACGCCCCCCATCATCATGAGCAGGATGACCGACTGGGCTTTGGCGCGAGTGCCGCCTTGAGCCGCGGTGGCGAGTGCCGCGGGTGTACCAGCCACGGTGAGCGTGCCGACTTGCAGCAACTGCCGACGCGACCACGCCTGCGGAACCCAAGCCCGCGACGCAAACCGGTCGGGTCCGCTGCAGTTCGATCGAGACACAGACATCGCAAAACTCCCAGGGCGGTAACAGCGCCGATCCCACGCATCAGTCGCTGCCAATGACACCATTACACGCGAAACTCACCTCGATTGCAACTTGTGGTTCCGCCGTGAAAACAGCCTGCTGTTGACCCCATCGTCGGGAATGGGCGCGGTTCTCCGGCGAAACGTGGGCGGTCGAAAGACGATCGGTTCTGACACTGCTATCGCTACATTCCGGCAATCCGTTTCAAGCTGATGATTCGCTAGCACCGATATAACCCATAAGAGACGTTCTCTCGCGCCGTCGGCGCTACCGAGCGAACGTTGACCTTTGGGAGTCGCGGTATGCGATGGCGAGTGCCGATCTGCGGTGGACTGATGCTCTGGGCAGCCAGCGTGGTCGCCGTGCGCGCTGAGTCGCCGATCGAGACGCCACCCATCGTCACCTCGTCGTACGACTTCAAGATTCCGTTCGTGCTCGATCCGCAAGAACCGGCCACAAGCGTCCAGCTGTACGTCTCGACCGATCGCGGCTTGTCGTGGAACGTCGCGCAGTCGGTCGCCCCGGGCGCTGGCAAGTTCGCGTTCCAGGCGCCGTTCGCCGGTGAGTATTGGTTCACCGTGCGCACGCTCGATGCCAAGGGGCGCGTGATCCGCGTGGAAGATTTCACGCCCGAGATGCGCGTGCTGGTCGGGATGCCCGACAAGCCGAATCTTACTGCCGATCAAGCGATCCTCACCACACCCGCCGCGACGAACGAAACCAACACGACGATGGTTACTAGCTTTGAAGTGCCGCGGGGAGCGGCGCTGCAGGGCGATATCCGTCCACGGATGGTCAATAGCCGCACGCTGGACATCGACTACGAAGCACCCAACGGAGCCGAAGCGCCGCGCGAGATTGCCGTGTGGCTCACCCGTGATGCGGGCCAGACTTGGCACCGTCACACGATCGACGCCGACTGCCAAAGCCCGGCACGAGTGACCGTCGATGCCGATGGCCTGTATGGATTGTGGATTGTGATGACCGACGCGAGTGGCAATCGTGCTGCAGAACCCAAGTCGGGCGAAGCACCGGGTGTGTGGATCGGTGTCGATACCGCGCAACCCCACGCTCAACTACTGACCGCCGAGACCGACCTGGTGCGCGGCGAACGTGAGCTGACCGTCCGCTGGGAAGCGAGCGACGCCAAGTTGAGTGTCGCCCCGGTGTCGTTGAGTTATCGCCGTACACCCGACGAACCGTGGCAGCCGCTGGCGAGCAATGTGCTCAACTCCGGTGTGCATCGCGTGAAGCTCGATCACTCGCTCGCTCAGAACGTGCAGTTGCGGCTCGATGTGCGCGACGAGGCCGGCAATGTCGCCACGGTCGAAACGCGCGAGCCGGTGTCGACGGTTGCTCGAGTCACGAGTCCCCAAGGTCCCAGCGAGCAAGCCACGATCCGTGGCAGCCGTACGTACCAAGTTTTGCGATAGCCCCCGATTAAACCGAATTGTTGCTCCCCCTCGTCGTCACCTTCCGCCGGTGATGGAAAGGAACTGCAAGCCATGAAGGCTCACCACTCGTACCTCGCCGCGATCGGCTGCTGGCTGGCAATGTCAGCCCCCGGCTTGGCTCAGTACGCCGGCTATCCGTATCAGCCGACGATGGCGCAGACGCCGATGAACCAAACGGGCCCGATGAACGGCGGCTCGACATCGAACATTCCGCTGGGCGTGCCGTCGACGCAGATGGTGCCCGCTCCGCAGGGAGTACCGACTGGCCAACAGTACTCGAACCCGCCGATCTACTCGACACCGCCGGGTCAACCCGCGGGCGGTTATTCTCCGGCGCAGCCGTATCCGGCCGGTGGCTCGTATGCACCGGGAGCCACGTACTCCCCGGCGATGCCGTATCAACCGAGCATGCAACCGGGGATGCAAATGCAGCCGGGCATGCAGATGCAGCCTGGCATGCAAACGCAACCGGGGATGTCGTATCCACCGAGTGGCTACGGCGTGCCGCAACCGACGCCCGCGATGACTCCGCCGCCGCCGGGCAATCCGTGGGGCGGCGCTGGTCCGCAGAACTTCGGCCCCTCGTCACCCACACCCCACTTCAATGCCCCCGATCCGGCGATGAACCCGTTCGGTAACCGCTTGTTCGGTCAAGCCGGTCGTCTCGAAGGCGATTGTGCCGATGGCTCGTGCAGTAACGGCACCTGCGGGGTCGATGGCAGCTGTGGTTGCGACACGTGCGGCCCTGACTGCAATTGCGGCCCGCGTTGGTTCGGCGGTCTCTCGGGTCTCATCATGACCCGCGACAATGCCAATCGCCGCGTGCTCACCACCTCGACGGCAGCCGACGGCGCTAACCTGATGAGCACGCGCGATCCGGCCTACGATTGGCGCGGCGGTTATGAAGCGCGATTGGGCCGGTCGTTTGGCTGCTCGTCGGCCATTGAGGCGTCGTACTTCTATCTTGATCCGTTCCAAACGTCGACGTCGGTGACCAGCCCGATCGCGCCTGCGATTCCGGCCAACTCGCTGACCACGACCTGCGACTTCTGCGACACGACACTGGGCGCGTTCTTTACTCGCGACTTCTTCCAGAACGCCGCGGCTCAAAGCTTCAGCCGGCGCGATGAGATTCACAACGTCGAGTTGAACTGGCTTGAATCGCTGTCGTATGGCAGCGGCACCCCGCTCAGCTTGACCGCACTCGCCGGTGCTCGTTGGGTTCGGTTCCACGAGGGGACTTCGTACGGCTCGGCATCGTTCGGCACTGCGTTCGGCGATGCGGGCGGTACACTCTCGGCGTTCTTCGACAACGGGCTGACCAACAACTTCATCGGTGGTCAGATCGGTGCCCGAGGTCAGTACTACTTCGGCGAGCGGCTGCGGTTCTATGCCACGCCGAAGATCGGCATCGGTGCCTTGACCGTCGACAAGCACTTGCAGGTCAAGCGTGGCGATGGGTTGGTAGCGATCGGCCCGAACGGCACACCGCTCGATTTGCAGACCTACAAGAACGACGTCGGCATGTTGGGTCAGATCGACGTCGGCTTCTCGTTCCAAGTCACGCCGATCATAAGCACGTTCGTTGGCTACCGCGCCATGGGCTTGGCCGGTGTGGCGTTGTTCGAGAACAACATTCCGCGTGACTTCGGCGTGATTGACGAAGTGCGCGAGATCAACACGAACGGCAGCCTGATCCTGCACGGTGGCGTGGCGGGATTGCAATTGGCGTACTAACCCGATTCCATCCCACGACCGCTGCTAACACCGCGGTTTGCCGCTGGGTATGATACGTGACCGCCGTCACATATCGTATCCGAGGTGTTCGATGATCCGCGCTGGTTGGTTGTTCGTGGCGTTACTGTTGCTGGTGACGACCGCCGTTCAAGGCGAGATTGTCGTCGATACCCAGTTCGAGAATGCCAGCGCGATCGTCGAGGCGATCGATCAAACCTCGCAGACGATCCGGTTCACGCCCGGGGGCGATCCGCGCCGCGGTTGGCCCTGTTGGTGGTCGTTCAAGGTGCGGGGCCTTGCGCCCGGTCGCGAAGTGACTCTCAGCATCGCGCCGAACCCGGGCAAGCTGCCGAGCGAGACCGGCGTGGGTATCGGTAGCGAGGGCAAGCCGCTCGCCCTGTCGTGGTCAATTCCGCAACACGCGTTCTATAGCGTCGACGGTGGTCAACACTGGTTGCAAACCGACGCTGGCTCGAAAGACGACACACGCTTTGTGTGGCGAAAGCAGATCGACACGGCCGAGGCGTGGTTCGCTTGGGGGCCGGTCTTCTCGGTCAGCGACGGCGCGGCGCTCGTCAAACGTCTCGATGCCGAGAGCGAATGGGCCGAGGAATTCACTCTCGCCACGAGTCGCGAAGGACGCCGAGCACCGGCCTTGCGTGTGCATCAGTCGGACTCGAAACGCGATCCCCCCCGGGCCATCTGGATTCAGGCGCGGCAGCACGCTTGGGAATCGGGCGCGAGTTGGGTGGGCCGCGGGTTCGCCGAGTGGCTCGTGAGCGACGATCCGCTGGCCGAGTCATTGCGCCGGAAGGCCGAGATCTATTACGTGCCGGTGATGGACATCGACAACGTCGCCACGGGCAATGGCGGCAAAGGGCAGTCGCCGTGGGACCACAATCGCGACTGGTCCGATAAGCCCGAGTGGCCCGAGGTGGCCGCGGCTCAGCAGCAGATTCTCCGACTGCATCGCGACGGCCGCTTCGCGGTGTTCGTCGATCTCCACAATCCGGGTCCGGGCGACAAGGCACCGTTTTATATGACCGTGCCGCGGGCCGAGCTAAGCGAGTTGGGCCGACGCAATCTCGATCGCTTCATCACGTTCAGCGCCGGCGAGATCACCGGGCCGCTCAAATTTTCACCGACGCCCCACGAGTCGGGCGCGGCGTATTCCAATCGCTGGCGCGAGATCAGCAAGAATTGGGTGCAGTTTCACACCGGCGAGGGGACGGTGGCCGTGACGCTGGAAACGGCTTGGAACACGCCCGAGAGCACGGCCGACAACTATCGCACCGTCGGTCGGCAGTTGGGTCTGACGATCGAGCGATATCTGCGCGCGGATTAGGTCGAACGTCTTGAATCTCGCGCCTCGGTCGAACGACGCGGATGGCGTGGCTGGCAGAGCACCCGATACGATCGCGAAAGTTACTTCCGCCCCACGCGGCGATCTTCGGGCAGATAGAGTACGCGGCCGCACGATTGGCAGGTGACCACTTTGCCCGTCAGCAGCGAGTTCTGCATGTTGGCCGTGATCATCTGATTGCACCCGCCGCAGTTATTGTTGTCGACCACGGCCAGCGCCTCGGCGCCACGCGTGCGGGCTAATCGTTCGTAGGCCTGCACAAAGTCGTTGGGCAACTCCTTCTCGACCTGCCGCAATTCGGTCTCGCAGCGCGCCACGTCGGCGAGTAGCCCTTGCTCGGCTTCCTTGACCGACTTTACGGCTTTAGCCAAATCGTCTTTGCCCCGCGCGAGTGTCGCTTCGGCATCGGCGATCAGCTTCTTGAAACCGTCGAGCTTCTCCATCGACTCGAGAATCTCGTCTTCAAGCACGCTGCGGGCCATGTCGTCGGCGGCGATTTGATCTTTGAGCGCCTGGAACTCGCGGTTGCTCTGTGCGGCCATCAGCTTGGCGTGCAAGTCGCGGTGCTTCGCCTCGTTGCTCTTGAGCACGAGTTGCTTCTGATCGACGGTCATCTTGGCCGCCTTTTGGTCGGCCTTGACTTGGTTCAAGTCGGCTTCGAGTTTGGCGCACGCCGCCTCACGGGCTTTGATTTGACGCGGGCCACGTTCGAGCCGCTCTTTGAGATCGCTGAGCTGAATCAGGATGCGATGCAGCGTGCAGAGCACGTCGCCCGGGGTGTTGTGCGTCGTCATGCAGATTCCTTGAGTGGTCGCCGCGGTTCTCGTCGAGTCATTATATTCAGCTAGCAGCGAGTTCGGTCGATAAAAAAACGCCGCTGGCCTCGCGACCAGCGGCGCAATATTCGATTGGTTAAACCGGAATCGAGCGGTTAAC
>JAEUIL010000899.1 GCA_016794255.1 Planctomycetaceae bacterium
AACGGCAGGTTCTGGTTTCAGCTTTACCATCCGGCCCAGGACGAAATACGCGACAAACTGCTGGAACGAGCGTCGGAGGCGGGTTGCCGCACGCTCGTGATACTGGCGGACACGCCCACCTTTGCGTATCGCCCCAAAGAGATCCGCAATGGCCTCTCGATTCCTCCCCGGATGACAACGCGCAACATCGTCCAGATGTGCTTGAGTCCCTCTTGGGCGATTGGGCAACTAATTGCCGGCAAGCCGGAGTTTCAGACGATGAAACCGTACATCCCCAAGGGTCTCACCATGAAGCACCTGGGCTTGTTCATGAACAAGACCTTCTCGGGACGACTCACCGAAGCCTAGATCGCGCGGATTCGCGAAAAGTGGCAGGGCAACTTGGTCGTGAAAGGATTCGTCAATCCCGATGACGCCGCAATCGCCGTCAAGCATGGCGTGGATGGAGTGATTGTTTCCAATCACGGTGGTCGACAGCTTGATCGCGGACAATCCACCATCGCGCCGCTGTACAAGCTCGTGCCGGAATTCGGTAACAAGCTGAAAATCATGATCGACGGTGGCATGTACTCGGGCGCTGACATCGCGGCCTGCTTGGCTTGCGGTGCCGACTTTGCGTTCATGGGACGCACTCCGATGTTTGGCGTGTGTGCCCTGGGCAGGTACGGCGGTCATCACACGTTTGAAATGCTCAAGAAGCAGCTGCAGCAGGTGATGGAACAGGTGGGCTGTGAAAGAGTACGTGACCTGCGTAACCATCTGATTCCGGAAAGCGTCCCCGTCTGAAAGGCCGCGGCAGCGCGATCCGGACCCGCGTTCGTTCACCCTGCGCAAGCGGCATAACCGGAGTGTCCAGGACCCTCAAGACGAGCACCCCCAGCAATTAACTCTTCCGGCCGGGTCACGTGCCAATCGAAAGTATGCAGGGTATTTTCCTGGTGTGTTTGCAATGCCGTAACCTGCTCAAAATAAACAGCTTGTGTTAAGCGGCGCGTAATGCGCAGACGACGGGTGGCCGTTGTAGGTTCGTTCGTGATCCAGGTTGTCCGGGATGCGCGGAGCAAAAGTAGTGCCGTTTGTCAAGTCTTGACTTGACTCGCTAGGGGCAGCACGTAGAGTGAATTGAAGATGTCACGGAGGTGCGTCGGCCCAATGTCGGTCCGACAGCACGAGTTAGCACGACAAACCCTGGCCACTGAACCCGGCGACTGCGGACTTAGATTTGTACCGGCGAGCACGGAGGTTGCTGCCGCGACATGTGCCTGGCGTCACGAAGCGAAGGAAAAGGCTATGTTGGTTCTCTCACGCAAAAAGAACGAAAGTATTGTCATCAACAATGACATTACGATCGTCGTGGTCGAAATCCGCGGCGACAAAGTTCGCTTGGGTGTCGAAGCTCCCAAGGAAGTGCCCGTGCACCGTCGCGAGGTGTACGACGCCATCAAACGCAACAACGACTCGTCGCCGGCCGAAGAAGAAAATCCGCAAAACGGCTAATTCTTCCCGTGGTTGGTTTTGAGGCGAACTTCTCACGCCTCCTGTGCGTCTTTTTGCTTGTTGGGCCGCGGATCATCCCGCTCATAGTGGCCAAAGTTCTCGGTTGCCGTCCGCTGCTGCTCCCTTGACGGCCATGTCATTCGTTCCTTATACAGAGGTGGCGGCAAACGACTACACCGGCCCCGTCGTCTAGTCAGGTCTAGGACACAGGCCTTTCACGCCTGCGACACGGGTTCAAATCCCGTCGGGGTCATTTCTGCCGCGAGGCCGTTCATTGCGAACGGCCTTTTTCTTTCGCTGCTTGACCGGTGGCAATCTGGCCATCGGCGACAATAATCTTCTCGCGGCTTTTCGTTACCGCGCCGCTCGTCCGCCCGGTTCGTCGCTCGTTCGTTTCTCCCCGGAAGTATTGGCATGACCGCTTTGCCCGCATCGTATGACGCGATTTTGATTGTTTCGTTCGGAGGGCCGGAAGGTCCGGACGATGTGATTCCGTTTCTAGAGAACGTGCTGCGGGGCAAGAACGTGCCGCGCGAGCGGATGCTCGAGGTGGCCGAGCACTATCAGCACTTCGGCGGCGTGAGTCCGATCAATGCTCAGAATCGCGCGTTGATTGCGGCGTTGGAAACCGAGTTGAAACAGCACGGGCCCGCGCTGCCGATCTACTGGGGCAATCGCAATTGGGCACCGTACCTGACCGATACCGTGCGGCAGATGGCCGACGCGGGCGTGAAGCGAGCCGTGGCGTATTTCACCTCAGCGTTCAGTTCGTACTCGGGCTGTCGACAGTATCGCGAGAACGTCTTTGCGGCCCAAGCTGCCGTGGGCGAGCGAGCCCCGCAGATCGACAAACTGCGGGTGTTCTACAATCACCCGGGCTTCATCCTACCGATGATCGAGCGCGTGCAGTCGGCACTCGACACGATCCCGGCCGAGCGTCGTGACGCGACGCACTTGGTCTTCACCGCCCACAGCATCCCGATGTCGATGGCGAGCGGTTGCAACTACGTGACCCAACTCGATGAAGCGTGTCGCTTGGTGAGCAACGCGTTTCCGCAGCTGGCGAATCGGCTCGTTTACCAAAGCCGGAGCGGTCCGCCGACGCAACCGTGGCTCGAGCCCGACGTGGGCGATTATCTGCGCGGGCTGGCCGGTCACGGGGTGAAAGATGTCGTCGTGATCCCGATCGGGTTCATCTCCGATCACATGGAAGTCATGTACGACTTGGACTACGAGGCCAAGCACATCGCCGAGGGGCTGGGAATGAATGTCGTTCGGGCCGGCACGGTCGGAACGCATCCTCAGTTCGTGAGCATGATTCGCGAGCTGATCGCCGAGCGGATGGGACTTGTTTCTCAGAAGCGATTCTTGGGCACGCTCGGGCCGAGCCACGACGTCTGTCCCCTCGACTGCTGTCCCGCGCCGCAGCGACCCGCCGGGCCGCCGCCGCGTTAGTCGACCCGCTCGACGATCATCGCCACCGCGTTGCCGCCGCCCAGGCACAGCGACGCTAGGCCGCGCCGCAACCCGCGATCGGCGAGGGCGTGCAGCAACGTGACCAACACGCGCGCGCCGCTTGCGCCGATCGGGTGTCCCAACGCGATCGCACCGCCGTGCACGTTGACGCGCTCCCACGGCAAGGTCAGCGGCCGCATGCAAGCGAGGCATTGAGCGGCGAATGCCTCGTTGATTTCAAACAGGTCGATATCGGCGACGGTGAGCCGGGCTTTGGTCAGGCATTGTTCCATGGCCGCGACCGGGGCGATGAACAATTCGCGCGGCGAGACTCCGCTTGTCGCCGAAGCGACGATGCGCGCCTTGAGCGGCGACTCGTGTTGGGCGGCGATCGCTTCGTTGACGACGATCACCGCGGCCGCGCCGTCGCTGATCTGCGAAGCATTGCCAGCGGTCACCGAACGCGGCGTGCCGTCGGCTTGCGTTTCAAAAGCAGGCTTGAGCGCCGTGAGACTTTCGCGCGTGGTATCCGAACGCGGCCCCTCGTCGCGGTCGATGCGAATTACGCCCTTGCGCAACTTGATCTCGACGGGCGTGATTTCGGCCGCGAACTTGCCCTCGGTTTGAGCCGTGATCGCCCGGCGGTGGCTGTCGAGTGCTAGCGAGTCTTGATCGGCTCGGCTGACCGATTCACGCGCGGCGATGAAATCGGCTTCAGCCCCCATGCTCACGTTCTCGAACCCGCACCACAATCCGTCGTGGATCATGCTGTCGGTGACTTGCTGATGGCCGAACTTCCAGCCTTCGCGCGAGCCGG
>JAEUIL010000911.1 GCA_016794255.1 Planctomycetaceae bacterium
CGTTTGACGCGCTTCGGGTTTGACATCCGAGAGTCGTTTGCCATCGTAATTCAATCGAAACATCGGTGGCGCACTGCGGCTACAGCCCCGCAAAATTGCAAGGCAAGCCACAAAGCACATGCTAAAAACGGTTCGAGACAACGTCATGGTCATGATAAATGCTTCAGGTGCAGGAGCACTTGGTGATAAATTTTGTCGTGAGGAGCAACGAACGCCGGGGCCGTCGATGGGTTACTTGAACGCCGCCGCCGAGACTTTTATCTCGCCCAGGTCAAGGATTTCTTTGTCGACGACTTTCAACTTCTGCCGACCCTTCGGCCACTTGCTATCGGCTTCGAGACCGTTGTCGGCCTTCTCGTGCCAAAGTTGAATTTCAAGTTCTTCGCCGGCCGGCAAGTTCTTGATCTCGAACTCGCCCTTGTCGTTCGTAACGGCGATGTACAGATTGTCACGCGGTAAGATATAGCCCTTCATCCAGGGATGAATACTGCACGTGACCGGCACGCCCTTCTGTTGCGCCCGTTGGAATTTGTATTCGTACGTGCCGCCGTCGGCCGGGACGAGCGGGTTGAACGGCTTATCGCCGGCGGGCGAGCCGTTACTGTTGTGCCCCACCGGGTCCGAATTGCGAATCACGACCGGCTGACCGATCGCCACGGCCAACACGTGCGGCTCGAAGCGGCAGCCCTTGTTGTCGTAGATCACCTCGGTCTTTGCCGCAGCCACGACATCATCGTGAACGCGCGTCTTGTTTCGCAAAAACACGGCGACGTTGGCGAGGCCATTGTTCGGGCCGACCACTAATGATTCGTCCACGATCGCGTGTTTGCCGCAAACTTCGATGTCCTTGTTAATGTCGAGCTTGGCGGGGGTTCCGGGAGCGCCATCGAGCACAAATCGACCTTTGAGCGTTCCCCAACCGGTGCCCGTCGCGGCAACTTGCGTCGTGGCCGCCGATTCACTCTTCGCGGACTTGCGAAGTTCTTGCACCACCGCCAACTGAGCCGGCGGATCGTTTTGCTGCTTGCGCGTACAGCCAGACAGTGAAGCGATCGCGATGAGTAGCGCCACCGCCAAGCCAAAACCAGTTCGCCAAAATGTGGACATGCGTAAACTCGCTATCAATCAGGGCCCGTTGACCCAACTCGAACGCCAAACCTAAACGATTACCTGGCGAAGTTGAATCACGATCCACCGCCCGCGAACTCTGCCGCACGTTATCAACGTCGATAACGAGAGACAGGCTCGACAAACAAGGGGGATCGTGTACACCACTCGCCGCGTGCCGCAAGCACGCTTAACGAAGTTCGCTACTTCGAAAATAGTGCGGCCGGAATCTTCTTGTCGCCGATCGTGTTGCCAATCGTCTCGCCATCATCGGCGGCGATCGTCAGCTTGAAACGACCCTTGTCCCAATCAGGCGTCGCGAGATAGCCGGACTTCTCGTGCCAAGCTTGGAACTCAAGTTCGCCAACAGGGAGATTCTTCAACTCGAACGTGCCGTCCTTGCCGCTGACCGCAATGTACGGATTCTCACGCGGCAGAATGTAACCCTTCATCCAGGGATGAATATTGCATGTGACCGAAACGGGCACGAACTGCGAGCGATTGAACTTGTGCTCGATTTCGCCGCCAGAGGGAATCAACGGATTAATGCCTTGGTCGCCGATCGGTTGCACATTGCTGTTGTGACCGACGGGGTCCGAATTTCTGAGCGTCACCGCTTGGCCGATCATGACGCCAAGAATGTGCGGCTCGAAACGGCAGCCTTTATTGTCATACACAACGGGCTTGGCGGCAGCCGCGGCAACACCTGGATTCACTTGCACGCCCTTAGTTCGGACGTAAACCACGACGTTGGCGATTCCGCCCGCCGCGTCGACGAGCAACTCTTCATTGACCAGCATGTGCTTGCCGCACACTTCGACATCCTTGTTCACGTCCAGTGCGACCGGTTTCGGTGCCGCCCCATCCAACACGAACTTGCCCTTCAAACTGCCCCATTGCGCCGACGCCGGCGTGACGTTTGCCAACACGAGCGCGATCAAGCACAGCGAAAACTTATTAAGCGACATATCTCGAATCTCCTGGCCAGATCGGGGCTATCCACCACCGACCGGTGCAAAATAAAGTTCCCACATTCCCTCGGGAACCTGACAAAACTTGGACCTCTGGACTACTCACCACCCGCGCCGGTGGCCGCTGGGGCCGCTCCTGGCGGAGGCTTAACTCGCGATTTCATCGAACTTGACGGTTGATCTTTCAACAGCCGCGACCAATTCAACAGCAAGTCAACCACCGCTTGCATTTGCTGTTCGGCCGTTCCCTTGAGCAACTCTTGATTGGCCGGCTTATCGGCCGGGAAGTTGACCGGCATGCCGGTGTAGGGCAACAAACTAGGTGGATGGGCAATCCACTTCTGCAAGTAATCGGGCCGCAAACGATCCGCGATGCGATCGAGTTGCGGAGCCAAGGCACTCGCCGAACCCGGCGGAACGTAATCGCCCACCAAGTGACACTTCACGCAGTAATTATTGTCGGTGACGATCTTAAGAGCACCATCCAACTTAGCGGAGGACGCCTGCAATTGAGCGGGCGACATCGTGTATTCGCTCCAGGTCCGGGAGTCGTGCTCGTACGGATACTGAGCGTTGTCCTTCGCGGCGAAGTAATCGACCAACGCGGTCGACTCGGCTGGTGAAAGATTGAACTTCGGCATCCGCAAGACCGTGGCGGGACGGATCGGGTACGGTTGCACCAAGAACTCGTACAGCCACTCGGCGCGAACCTTTTGGCCTTCGTTCACCAGCGGTGGCGGCACCCAGCCCCAAGCGTCGGACGCCTTGGCGTTGGGATTGACCTTCTTCTCTTGCTCGAACACGACCGGATGCAACAACCGGGCGAGATCGCCGCCATAAGGCGGATGCTTGGCCGTGATCGCCTGATTGGGGATGACTACGTCTTGGCCGCCGGCGCGGAAAATGTTCCCATCAATAGCCACACTAACCCAAGGCTTAAAGTAAGAAGTGATATTCCCGTCGCCATCATCTTCCTCCTGCATCAACATTCCACTGACTACTGCATGACCTAGCCCACGGCGATCGACCTTCTTCGACGCCTCAATCTCATTCGGCGTGAAGTGTGGTTGCACGAACGCATATTCCTTAGCCGGATCGAACGGCAGTGGGGACTCAAGCTTGCCTGGATGGTAATCGAACTCCCATTTCTCCATGTCGATCGTGTGACAGCCGACACAATTGAACTTCTCCAACACGTCGCGACC
>JAEUIL010000009.1 GCA_016794255.1 Planctomycetaceae bacterium
ATCGGGGCGACGGCGCTCAAGGCCAGCTCAGCCTGTTCAACAGCGAGGGCAAGCTGCTCGAAAAACTACCGCGGCACGTGATCGCCGACCAAGTGATTCCCGACGAACAAGGCCTGGCCGCGATGCCGCCCGCCGGCAGACCGCGACTCACGGCCGAGGAGATCCGCGCGCTGCGCCGTTGGGCGACGCAAACTCGCGATGTGGTGTTCTAGCGCAAAAGCAAGCGTGTTTTAGTTTCGTTTCATGTCTCTGGAGGTGTCTCATGTTGCATCGATGGTGGGTGGTTTTGTTCGCAGCCGTGCTCGTCACGACCGTGGTCTCGCGCTCCGAGGCGGGCACGCATGTCCAGGCGCAAGCCGTGACGGTCGCACCGCAAGCGGTGGCCGTGGCGCCGCAAGCCGTGACGTTGTCGACTCACGCGGTCACCGTTGCGCCGCAAGCGGTTCACGTGCAAAGCGTCGTTCCCGCGGCGGTCGTCACTCCGCTGGCCGTCGTCGCTCCGTCGACGGTCGTCACGCAATCGGCGGTCAATACGTGTGTCGGCGCATCGTCGGTCGTGTCGCTCGCCGCGCCGACGGTGGTCCAGCAAAGCGTGGTGAAGCAGCAGGTCATCCGGCCGTCGCTGTTTCCACTCCGCTCGACGCGTCGCACGGTGATTCGTAGCCGATTCTAACGCGTCAGTGCAGCCGAGGTGCGACGAACGCGGGTGCTGCGGATGACAGCGACTCGCTCGTCGCGCCTCGCTCGCGCTGTCGATCAACCAATCACTCACCGGGAAGCCACTTCCATGCAAGTCCGTGATCGAATTCGCGAGTTTCGCCGGGTGAAGGCATCTGAGTTGCGTCCGCATCCCAAGAATTGGCGCATGCACCCGCCCGAGCAGCAAGACGCACTCCGCGGCGTGCTGGCCGAGACCACGCCCGACGCCGAGGTGCCGGTGTTGATCGTCGATCTCTCGGCCGAGGAAGCGGCGAAGTTGCTCGTTGTTCACGACCCGCTCGCGGCGATGGCGGGAACCAACGAGCAGTTGCTGCATGAGTTGCTCGCCGAAGTTGAAACTCAAAACGACGCCGTCCGCGCTATGCTCGACAATCTCGCCCACCCCTCGGAAGCGATTCCGACCGATGCCGAGCCACCCGCGATTGATCTGAAGCCGTTGTTTCAAGTCGTCGTGGAATGTGCGGACGAGGCCGAGCAGCAGTCGGTGTATGAGCGGCTGCGCGGCGAGGGGTTGGTATGTCGAGTGCTCACGTTGTGAGGGGGCAGGTGAGTAAGTGGTAAACGCGCGAAACCGCAAGCGAGGGATCCTATCAACCGCTCCGATCCATGTCCTTCAACCAAGCACCAAGCACTAAGAACCAAGCACTCGATCACCTACTCACCTACTCACCCCTGTCCCTCCCATGCCGCACCTCGATTTCACCGTCACCTGCCCCGTTCACGACTCGTTCCGCGTGCAACAAGTTGCGGGCATGTTCGATGTGCCACTCGCGGCCAAGTCATCGCAGCAGTTCTCGGTCGAACTGCCCGATCTGACGCAGCCCTGGCAGGTGGGATTGGTCGTCGGTCCGTCGGGAAGCGGTAAGAGCACGCTCGCGGGCCGGTTGTTCGCCGAGCAACTCTATCAACAGCCGGCGTGGCCCGACGAGCGCGCGGTCGTCGATTGCTTGGGCGACCTGCCTATCAAACAGATCACGGGCTTGTTCACGGCGGTCGGCTTCAGTTCGCCACCGTCGTGGGTCAAACCCTACACCGTACTTAGCACCGGCGAGCGTTTTCGCTGCGACCTGGCCCGCGCGCTGGCTCGCGGCTT
>JAEUIL010000031.1 GCA_016794255.1 Planctomycetaceae bacterium
ACGACGCCATCCTTTAGCGGCCATGCTGGCTGCGATCGTCTGCGGCCTTTTGGCCGGAGCCCGCGGCTACTTGGCTATCGCGCAATGGCCCCGCGACCAAGGCGTGTCGGTGTGGCATTAGCTGGGCTTCCAACGTCGACCGCCTTGCGCCAACAGTTTTCGTAATCTGCTCTTGGCACTATCGCCCCATGTGCTCGAAGACGTACTGCGACAATGGATGCAATCGATCGTCGAGCAGCCGTTGCCGGACGAGGCGCGCGGCACCGCGCTCGAGGGCAAGACGCTCTGCAACACGCTCGCCGCTCATGAGCGGAACGTGCATCTGCTCGCGCTCTTGGATCAAAAGCTGGGCGGTGTGCTCAGTCAACAAGCGGTCGCCCCGACGATCAATGAAGCCAAAGCCGCGCTCGACTTATTGAAGACGATCGTCTTACGAGGCCGTCTGATCAGCGGTGACGCCATGTTCTGTCAGCGCGAAATCTGCCAGCAGATGTTGGACAGGAGAGTATCACTGACAAGAGACAAGTTCTTGTCGGTGTTCGCCTTGTGATTTGAAGCCGTTACCAGACAACGGCTTATCAAATGGCGCGCAGGGAGATGCGTGCCCAACGTTTGAACGCCACGCGGGCAGGGGTTACTTGGCGTGATGTTTCAGAAATTGCTCGCCCATCTCGCGACGCAGCCGCGCGCGAAACTCGCTGGTCAGAAATGAACTGTGATCAGCGCCGGCGATTACTTCGACCTGAGCGTCGCTGTCCAACTCCTTCAGCGTCTCGCCGAGCAGCTTCGTGGCCCCTTCGAGATAAAACGTGTCGAACTCACCGGCCACGATATGGAGCTTGCCCGCGAGTTTAGGACCCAACTGCGGCCAGTTGCGGGCGAGGGTCAGGCGAATGTCATAAGCCTCCCAGGCTTTGGCAACTTGGGGATCGACTTGGCCAGTGACGCGATCGTACATCCGACGGGGCTCGCCGTTCGCGTCGAGCGGGCTGAATACCGCCTCGAACGATCGCAGCTGACCGCCGCGTCCGATGGTGTCGTCCATCTTCGTGAAAGCGTCGTACCACAACACCGGCTGTCCACCGCGACGTGCGATCGGTCGACGCTCGCCACGCGGATCGCGATACATGTTCTGCGGCGGCGACGCGTAGAGATCGACCTGTTGATAATCGCGAAAATCAACCGGGTCGGGAGCCAGGCTCCACACGCCACCGAACACGTCGGGATACGTGACTTGCAGCCACAAACTGGACCAACCGCCTGAGCTATGTCCGGTGACGAAGCGGGCCGTGGAAGCGGCGACGGTGCGAAATGTGCGATCAACGTGCGGAATCAACTCGGCAATCAACGCTTGACCGCGTGGGCCATTGGTCGCGCTATCGGCATAGACATGATGACCCCAGAGACATCGTCCGCTCAAAAAGACGCGGATGAACTCGACTCCGTTCTCATCGACAGGCACCGGCCCGGTTAACGCTATGACTTCGCGATGACTGCCGCCGAAGCCCGGGATGGAGTAGATCACCGGATAACGGCGGTCAGAGTCCTTTTCATAGCTCTCGGGCAACACCACACTCGCATATTGAATTACTTCGCGACGATGGAACTTGCTCAACAGCTCGCTGCGAACCGCGACCTCTTTGAGCCATGGCTTTTCGGCGAACTTGGGGGCGGGAACAATTTGGTTCAGGGAAAGCTCGAGGGTTCCTGATCCCTCGGTGATGTCGGCGGTCAACACCTCGCCAAAGAAGTTGCCCACGCCGACGCCGGACGACGGCGAATCAAAGTCGACATGCAACGCGGCCTGGATGTGATAGGTGCCCGCCGGGAGCTTATCGAGCGGGGCCGGACATGCGTCGGCCGAGGCGTCGATCGTGGCGTACTTACCCGGCTGGAGATCCTTCACATCGCGAGCAAAGAACGGCTCGGGCTTGAACCAGTTGGGGCCGCGGCGCGGTTCGATCTGGTTCTGCTGCGAGAAGAACACGAACAATCGCCCCGAGACGGCCTGTTGACTCGCATCGCGATCGAGTTGCACGATCACGCGGTCAATCGCCTGAGCTGCGTTCGCCACCAGAAACAGCCAAGCGAACACCAGAGAGGTCGACCAGCGAGGAAGTGGCCAAGGGGATAAGTGTCGCATATGGAAATAAACCTCGGGAAATGTTGAGTGTGTGCGAACAGCATGACAGGCTCCGTAAGAGGTGTCCATACTGGGCGAGCGAGGTGAATATCTCGCCCAAGTCGGTTGCGTTTCTGAGGCGGGCCAGCGATCATGCTCTGGTCGCGCCGACGGCGAGAGCCCCACGGCGCGGCAATCTCTCAGATTCATCGCTTCTTTTATCACCCCATCACACGCTTATGGTCACTCGCATCACCGCTTGGTTTTTTGTCGGAGTTCTGCTCGCTATGTCCCCCCTAGCTCACTCGGCCGAGGCCCAGCCGTCACGCGTCTTGCGTCATATTGTGCTCTATCAGTTCAAGCCCGAGATCAGTGCGGCGCAGGTGCAAGAGGTGATCGACACCTTTGCAGCGTTGCCGAAGAAGATCGACACGATCATCGGCTTTGAGCACGGCCTGAACATCAGCCAAGAAGGCAAGAGCGACGGCCTCACGCATGCGTTTCAAGTCACGTTTCGCAACGAGGCCGATTTGAAGAAGTATCTCGATCACCCGGCCCATCTCGATTACGTCAAAGTTGTGAAGGATCGCAGGCTCAAGGTGGTCGTGTTCGACTATTGGGTCGACGTCAAATAACGTTTGGGAAAATCAACTCGAATTCTGCTGTCAGAGGATTGGCATCCATGCTTTTTGCGCG
Source organism: Planctomycetaceae bacterium (assembly GCA_016794255.1). Taxonomy (GTDB): domain Bacteria; phylum Planctomycetota; class Planctomycetia; order Pirellulales; family PNKZ01; genus JAEUIL01. Next base: position 2,819 of record JAEUIL010000031.1, read on the forward strand.
TCGTGTATCGTTGGGGATCGTGTTTGTACTCTTGAGTCTATTGCTAGCGGGTACTTCAGCTTCGGCTCAAGAGAGCGTGCCGAAGGGTGAGGTCACGAAGCACACGTTCGAAAAGAGCAAGATTTTTCCCGGCACGACGCGTGACTTCTGGGTCTACGTGCCCAAGCAGTATGATCCGGCCAAGCCGGCCTGCTTGTACGTCAACCAGGATGGCGTGCAGTACAAAGCGCCCGAGGCGTTTGACCAGTTGATTCACAAGGGCGAGATGCCGGTGACGATTGGCGTGTTCGTCATGCATGGCCGAATCAAGGCGACGAGCGACACGGCCCTAGACCGATTCAATCGCAGTTACGAGTACGACGGTCTGGGTGACAACTACGCGCGATTCTTGATCGAAGAATTGCTGCCCGAAGTCGAGAAGCTCAAGACGGCCGACGGGCGTGAGATTCGGCTCTCGAAAGATGGCAACGACGCTTGTATCGCGGGGAGCAGCAGCGGCGCGATCTGTGCGTTCACCGCGGCTTGGGAACGCCCCGACCGATTTCGCCGCGTGTTCAGCGCCATCGGGACGTACGTTGGTCTGCGCGGCGGCAACGTCTATCCGACGCTGATTCGCAAGGTCGAGCCCAAGCCGTTGCGGATCTTTTTGCAGGACGGCAGCGCCGATCTCAACATATACGGCGGCGATTGGTGGATGGCCAATCAAGAGATGGAGCGTTCGCTGAAGTTCGCGGGTTACGAGGTGAATCACATTTGGGGCGACGGCGGCCACAACGGCAAACACGCCACCGAGATCTTTTCCGAGGCGATGCGTTGGCTGTGGAAAGATTGGCCCCAACCGATCAAGACCGGCGCGGGCTCGCCGACTTACCAAGAAATTTTCTTGCCAGGCGAAGATTGGAAACTGGTCGGCGAGGGTTACAAGTTCACCGAGGGCCCGGCGACCAACGCAGCCGGCGAGGTGTTCTACAACGATGTGCCGAACAGCAAGACCTACAAAGTGGGACTCGATGGCAAAGTGAGCGTGTTTCTCGAGGACTCGAAACGTGGCGATGGCCAGCGAGTTGGGCCCGACGGACGCCTATATGCCGTGGCTGGTGGAACCGAGCAGATTCTCGCTTGGGACAAGGCCGGCGCGTCGACGATGATTGCCGAGGGCTTTCGCGGCAACGATCTGGTCGTGCGGCATGACGGCGGAATCTATGTGACCAACCCGGGGTGGGACGGCAAGTCGCCGAGTCAGGTGTGGTACATCGACCCGCAGGGGAAGAAACGCGTCGTGGACTCGGGCCTGAAATTCTCGAACGGCCTGACGCTGTCACCCGATCAGTCGTTGCTTTACGTGGCCGACAGTCGCACGCATTGGGTGTACAGCTATCAGATTCAGCCGGACGGCTCGTTGGCTCACAAGCAGAAGTACTATCACTTGCATGTGCCCGACACCGCCGATGATAGCGGCGCCGACGGGATGCGCTGCGACCGCGACGGACGATTGTATGTGGCCACGCGCTACGGACTGCAAATCTGCGACCAAGCGGGTCGCGTGCATTGCATTGTCCCCACGCCGAACGGCAAGTGCTCGAACCTGTGCTTTGGCGGCTCGAACCATGACACGCTCTATGTCACGGCAGGTGATCGGGTCTATGCGCGAAAGATCAAGGCTCGGGGAGCGATGACGTTCGAGGCGCCGTTCAAGCCCGCAGCACCTCGGTTGTAGCGAGATGGTGTTCGCCTCGGCGAAAGAAATACGTCAGCGCATAAAATCGGCCACCGAGGTGGGGCAGAAACCAGGGTGGCCTAGACGAAGCGGTTGGGGCAGAAACCGCATCGCATGTCTCAATGTTAGCAATGGATTTTCGCCGAGCAAGATGTGCGCAAAACTTTTGCCATCATTTTTTGGGAGCGATTTGTTTTGCTCGCAAATTGTCGGGTAACGGTCGTCGATTCGCTGCGTCCCCACGGTGAAATACCGCCCTATTTAAGGGGAGTGCGCCGCCCGTGAATTGCGAGTACCCGGCTGGTATTACCAACGGTGATGCCTCGATTAGTTTAGTCGAAGCATCGCAAAGGCGACGCTAACGCCCTGCCCGATGTCGTTCGCTAGCAGGACCAATCGGCTGCATCCAGTTCCAATCGGTCTGATACCTGATGCCCAGCTGCGGTGTTTCCCGTCGCACGCCCCCTTCGTACTGCGAACGCAGCAACTCGTCGACCAAACCGCTCGTCAGCAACGTTCGTTCGACGGGCCACGGAGCCCGGCCGGTTTGCACGAACTGCTCGATAGCGTTGGTCAAGATCGCAAAGTGCGAATAGGGCCGCGCGTCTTGCAGCACGAAGCAGGTGCTCGCCACGCGATCCTTGTCGTCCCTCCAGGCCGCAGTCCAATCGGCGACCGCGCCGTCGAGTGTGAACAAACACGCCCGCAGCCCGTCGCGATAATCAATCACGCACAGCACCGGCTTCTTGGCCAGATCTTCGAGCCGCTTGTCGGCCGGTATCTGTCGCTCGCGCATGGCCGCTAGAGCTCGATCGAGCAACGCGCGATCATACACGCCGCGCTCGGCAGCTCGCCAAACGTCGTCACCCGAGATCGTTTGCACGGACGCGACGCCGGTCTCGCCCCCGGCCCGACGTTCGACGAGTGCTTGCAATGCTTCGAGCCCGTGGAAACCATAGACATCGATGCGATGGTACGAAATGACGTGAATTTCTTTGAGCTTCGTGCCACGGGGAATATCGACCGCCGGCTCGCGCCACGCCGACGGCAACGACGAGCCTGCCATGAGCGGCATGTCCCGCTTCTTCGCCTCGTCGTAAATCCATTTGGCGTCGATCCACGTATCGGCCAAATGCTTGTCGCAAAACACGGGCAGGCCGCGCCGACCATACTTA
>JAEUIL010000056.1 GCA_016794255.1 Planctomycetaceae bacterium
GCCGGCTTTGATCGAAGTTCCGACCGTACGGCACTCCCGCGTGCAGACTATCTCGCGCCAGATAATCCATTTTGTCGACATCGATCGGGCCCGAGAGCATGCTCGACAAAATCTTGGCTTTCCCGCCGCGCGGCTTTTCCGACAGCAACGTGACAACATCGCGCGGATTGATGCCCCAATCGGTGCGCAGTGCGTCGGCCACCTCGCCTTCGAGCAGAACGCTATTCGCAAACAATTCATGCTGCGGCACGCTCGGAAGTCGCAGATCCTCGATCGGATGGCAGAACGGCCAGTGTCCCAGATCGTGCAGCAAGGCCGCGACGAGGAACAACTCGGCATCAGCGGGTCTTACCGCCTGCTGAAACCGTTCGTCGTAAGAAAGCTGATTCAGAAACAACAGCGCCAGGCGATACACGCCCAGCGAATGCTCGAAACGCGTGTGGTTCGCCGCGGGATAGACCAGCGACACGAGCCCCAACTGACTGACATGGGCCAGACGGCGGAACTCGGGCGTGTCGATCAATGCCCGCACGCGAGGCGTGAGCGGCACGTCGATCTCGGGAGGAATGCGCACCATGCCGCGCGGCGCGTTCAGATCGGCCAACTCGGGGATATCACGCAATGCCGACATGAACCGCTCGTCACTCTCAACAACCTCGACCGACACCAGCGGCTAACCTACCGCCGTTGTGAGTTTGAAGCAACCGAAGAAGCTGGCCAACCTCCAACCCTGTAGCCGAACTCGCCAGAGTTCGGGGGTCGCCGGAAAGGCCCACCACCCGAACTCTGGCGAGTTCGGCTACTTAAGCGAGAGACAACTCTCCACCTACTAACTTACTCACCCCGCCTCCCCATCATCCTTCCCACTTCCGCAGATCATCCACCACCGCCAGAATTTCATTCCGCTTCTTCTCGAACACCGCGAACAGAGCGATGATGAGCACGCCGGTGACGATCCCGGTGACGGCCCAAATCCAGGTTTGTTCGAGATCAACCGCAGCGTACTTGATGATCGAGCCGAGCGCGATCACGAGGAACGTCGCACCCAGGAACAAGAACGCGCGGACCCGCAGGGCGATGCCGAGCAGCATGCCGAGGATCGACAGACCGCCGAGCACCAGCGGCAACCACGGTGCTTCGCGCACGCCACGCAGGAAGATGTCGGCGGTCGACGACACGTAAATCACCGAACTGGTCAGGTAGCGAATCGTGGTCAACTGCTCGGGCGTGAGTCGATTGCGGTTGAGTTGCGAGGCGATCAAGACACACACCGCCGGCGGGATCAGCCACAGTTGCGGATGCTCGGTGATCGCGAAGCCGTCGGTGATGCCGAGCAAGTACCACAGCCCGCCGTTCGCCGCGAGCGCAGCCAGCATGCTGTATCCGAACGACTGCCGCATGATGGCCAACGTGCCGTACAGACCGCCGACCACGACCATGATCCACGAGTAGTGCACCTCGCTGCCTGCGACCCAAAAGCCGAGCACGGGCAATAACGGCAGCAGTGCGGCACTGCGCTCGAACGGCTCGTACAGCACCCGCCGCTGTTGTCGACGGAAGATTTCACTCGCGCCGACACCGGCGAACGCGATCGCCATGATGATCAACGGCCAGTATTGGTCCAAGAAGCCTTGGAACAGCCACGGCATCGTCAAACGCGCATGAGCGAACAAGAGTCCGAGCAACCCCTCGGCCGCGTAGACATACGCCGTCCGGCCACGCTCGCTGAGATTGAACGGGTCGCGGCCCGGCACCAACGCAGCAATCATCGCCATGACCACAAGTCCGGCAAAGACACCAATCATTGTCAACGACGCCCAGGCCGACATCACGACCAGCCGCGTGTCGAGAAACTGCGTCACCTCAAGCGCCAAGACCAGCACGATCCCCGCGGCCACGAGCGACACGAGTGTCGGTGTCACCGCCAAAGCGGCGGCGGTCCACTCGTTTTCTCGCCGTAGCAGCTTACTCAAGCCGACTCCGTAGAGCCCCACGCAGACCACGAGCGCCAATAGACCCGCCACGACGCGATCAAGATGCGTGAACGACAGCGTGTGAGGCAACCAAGCCCAGGCCCAAATGACCGCCGCGAGAGCGCCGACCACCAGCGCGCCGCGTTGCAGCCGTGACCATTTCTCGCCGTGAGCGAGCAGACCGAGCGACACGACTTGCAGCAGAGCGGCCTTGCCCGTGGCGAGTCGCCAACCTTGTTCGGCGAACGTAAAATCGACGAACGTCGCGCCGACGAGCACGCCTATGACAAGCAATGTATTGGCGGGAACCAACCACAGTAGGTCCCGCAAGTGATCCTCACCACGCACCGGCATCCGGCACAGCGAGGCGACCGCGAGCAGCCCGCGCCGTCGGCTCCACAAGTAGCTGGTGAAAATCGAGTACGCCGCGGTGAAGCTCACGCCGGTCCATAGCAGCGTTTGATGTCGTTCAAACCGGGTCCAACCCAACTGCGCCAGTTGAATCGCACCGAGCGCCACGCCGACGAGACCGATTAGGTACAGGAAGAACGGCATCCGCCGCGTGTGCGGATCCCAAGCTGTCGCCAAGACCGCAATGACGACGCTCCCCCAGGCGAGCCAAGTCAGGCCGGGGTGAATCTCGGTAAGCGAGCGGTCAAAGGCCGATGCCCAGGTCCAGATGCCCAGCAACCCCGCGGCGATTACCGGCGCCACGCGATGCCACCCCAGGCCGCGAGCTTTGTCCAACTCGTCGCCGATGATCCAACGACGATCGATCCAGACCCACACGACGCACGGCAGCGCGAGCGTGACCACGTTCCACAAATAGGCGTACGCCAGATCGTCGGTCCGCCACGTCCAGTGCAGCACCGCATGAACGATGGCCGCGTTGAGCACCACAGCTGCCGGAACAATCCG